>CAZUEY010000019.1:0-35001 GCA_964619395.1 uncultured Staphylococcus sp.
TCAATGGCTGACCGCCTCAGCGTTAACATATATTATGGGACAGGCTCTTAATCAGATTTGCCCTATTAGCTATTGTTTTAATCTTCACCGTTAACTGCCGACATAATGGTGAGAGGAATTCTAATTGCAAATGTATCATTGATACCTGTGAATTATATGGCAGCCTTGATACCAACCTTGAGATCGACAGGGCTTCATCTTAGTATATACCTTTTGGAGCGATAAAAAGAAATTCGGTAATATACTATCCGACCTGATATATAAGGACAGTGTGTTTGATGACCCGGTAAAAATGAGTGAAGAAACTTATTTTTATGGAAATTGGGACTATCATTTCGATGATACAGGTTATGATATCAGATGCTGAACTATTTTTCCTTAAAGGGTGTTAAAACTATAATCATAAAATCATCACACTAATTGGAATCGTTATGAAGTATGTAGACACCGGAAGTGGTAAACTGCCACTCATATCTTTAATAGCGATATTGTCCGTATCGTTGACAATAAATATGCCGGGATTGGCCGTATCGCCGATGCTGGGGAAGTTGCACGATGTGTTTCACTCGTCAGTTGTAGAATCGCAGTTGATAACGAGTCTGCCCAATCTGTTTATGATACCGGTAGTCATAATAGCAGGTAAGTTGGCAACCCCGCGTAGGCAGACAGCAATCATGTCGGCCGGACTCTTGCTGTTTCTGTTGTCCGGCATAGGGTGTTTCTTTGCCAATTCGATGGCCGTTTTGATTGTGCTGGGATGCCTTGTCGGTATCGGTTGCGGAATGGTGGTGCCTCTGGCCGCCGGATATATCTCCGAATGGTTTTTTGGCAGGGACCGTCAGCAGGATCTTGGCTTCAAGTCAACTACATCCAATGCAATGGTTGTCGTAGCTAATATTTATGTGGGGATTGTTGCTGCTGTCTCCTGGCGCGCCGCATTTATTGTTTATCTGATACCTGTGATACCGTTGGCCCTACTCCCCTTCATGACTCAAAAATATATCAAGGCTCACAGAATTGTCTCCGGTAATCCCACAGAAAAAAATTCGCAAAGTGAAGCCTCTGCCGGTAGCAATGGTGCCTACCATTTTCAAGGGCGTCAGTCTACGGTATTGCTGGTGATGGTGTGTGTCCTATACTGTGTCCTGACTTATGCCACGACCTCGATATCATATTACGCACCCTTCACCATGAAAGCATATGGAATGTCGACGTCAGAGGTAGGAATCGTGACGGCCGCATATTATCTGACCTGCGCATTTGCCGGAGCGGTGGTGGCAACAGTCAAGCGTTGGGTAGGTCCGAATGTAGTGTTGATTAGCCTTGCGGTCTGTGCCACGGGGTTGGCGGTGATGGGCCTTACCCATAACTTCTGGATTTATGCCATTATGGCCTTGTGTATAGGATTTGCCTATGGTGTCATTCAGCCTATCATCTATAACAAGACTACTTATATCGCGCCGAATCATAAAGAGGGAACTCAGTATTTCGGTTATGTCCTGTCGATGAACTATATAGGCATAATGATGGTCCCCTTTATCGACGTATTTTTCCGCAATCTTTTCGGCACGCATGATCCCGGTTTTGAATTTTTATTCAGCGGTTGCGTCGTAGGTTTGTTGCTGTTATGGGGATTTATTGAGCGCAAGAACTATGTGTTTCACTCCAATCCTGCATCAGCGAGCCCAACAGGGGCGGAAATAGCTGACTCATAGCGGCCACTGCCTGGGGGTAAGTGTCCGGATTTATATCACCGGGAAATGGCGGGCATAAAATAAATCCATACCGGACATCGTTTATTCCATAAGGTTTGCGTGGAAATCGCTATAGAGTCCGAATCACCCTTGCTGAGCCTTCCGGCCCTTTTCGGGTGTGTGTGGAGGTGCTTATTTGCGATAAAACTTTTGGATAGTAGCGAAAATTCCATTACTTTTATCCTCGCAACTTTTCCACTGATGGCTACCGGCTTCGGTCAGGGCCTGAAAAACTTACGGAATGTTCTGATGATTTCGGATCTTAATCGGACAAGAAGATCTCCGGAAAAGATGAAAATCTGCCTGTGGCATCTTTTCACTTGCCTGTTGACTGCCGTGGCTCTTTCGGCAGTCATGCCGTCGTGTTCGACCAAGAAAAACACCGCCGCCACGCGCAACTATCAGGCCTTCATCACCCGCTATAATGTCTACTTCAATGGCGATGAGCACTATAAAGAGACCCTGAAGGAGCTCGAGAGAGACTATGAGGACGACTACTCATCAACCCTCTTCATGCACCCCGTCGAAGCCTATACAAACCCCAAGGCGCCTCAACCGCAGGGATCATTCACCCGCTCTATCGAGAAGGCTCAGAAGGCCATTCAGCTCCACAGCATCAAAAAGCGTCCTGCCCGAAAGGCCGGCCGCAGCAACGACCCCGAGTATAAGAAGTGGCTGAAGCGCGATGAGTACAATCCCTTTCTCCACAACGCATGGATGCTCATGGGGAAGAGTCAATATTACAACGGCGACTTCCTCGGAGCCGCCTCCACATTCTATTATATTGCCAAACACTTCACATGGCTGCCAAACACTGTCGCAGAGGCTAAGCTGTGGCAGGCGCGGTCGTATTGCGCTATGGACTGGCTCTTTGAGGCTGAGACCCTCCTGTCACGCATCAAGCCGGAGAGTCTGACCTCCAAACGGCTCAAAGAGCTCTATAGTTTCACCTACGCCGACTTCTACATCCGCTCCCATGACAATCTCAAGGCCATCCCCCTGCTGCGCGAGGCCATCGGCTATGCCTCCGGTTCGCAAAAGACTCGCCTGTGGTTTCTTCTGGGGCAGCTCTACAGTGCCGAGGGGGACCGAAAAGCTGCCTACGAGGCCTACAAGAAGGCCGGCTCCTCTTCGGGCGCTTCCTATCGTACTAAATTTAATGCCCGCATAAAGCAGAGCGAGGTCTATGAGGGCGCTGACATTACCCCCGAGGTCAACGCTCTGAAACGCATGACCCGCTATGACCGCAACAAGGAGTATCTCGACCAGATTTACTATGCCATAGGCAACCTCTATCTCTCGCGCCGCGATACCCTCAATGCTATCGCAAACTATGAACTCGCGGCAGAGAAGTCCACCCGCTCGGGCATCGACAAGGCTATTTCGCAGATACGTCTCGGTGGACTCTACTTCGACCGCCACCGTTACGACCTTGCGCAACCTTGCTATGCCGAGGCTGTCCCCCTGCTCCCTGACGATTACCCGGATCTCGCTACGCTCAAACGACGCTCCGACGTGCTCGATGAACTTGCCGTCTATACTCAGAATGTGGTGCTCAACGACTCCCTGCTGCGTCTTGCGGCAATGCCTGAGGAGCAGCGCCTTGCTGTCATCGACAAGATTATTGCCGATCTCAAGAAAAAGGAGAAGGAGGAGGCCGATGCAGCCAAGCGCGAGGAGTATCTCGCTCAGCAGGAGGCCGCCGGCTCAAATCTCAACACCTCCGGAGCGCAGGCCCCAACCACATTCACCATGAACACTGACAAGTCGTGGTATTTCTACAACACAGCTACCCGCAATGCCGGCCGTACTGACTTCCAGAAGAGATGGGGAGCGAGAAAGCTTGAAAACGACTGGCGACGGCGCAACAAAGCCACGTTCAGTATGGATGATATGGCCGATGCTGACGACGACACGGATGGCGCGGCCGATGACGATGGGTCCGAGGGTGCCTCGGACGAGAAGGGGGAGGCCTCCGATGCTGCCAAAGCCTCTGATCCTCACTACCGGGAGTACTATATCAAACAGATACCCTTCACCGATGCCGAGAAGGTAACGGCTGAGGATGTCATACGCGAAGGCCTCTACAATTCGGGACTCATCCTCAAGGATCGTCTCGAGGATTTCGGTGCTGCCCACGACGAATGGCAGCGCCTTATGACCCGCTATCCTGACAATGTATATCGCCTCGATATCTACTACAACGAATATCTGATGAATGTGCGCCGCAACGACCTTGCCGCGGCCGAACATTACCGCCAGTTGATCCTCAAGGATTTCCCGGAGTCAAAATATGCCATCGCCATGGCCGACCCAAACTATCTCGAGAATCTCCGCGGCATGTATGAGCGTCAGGAGCGTCTCTATGCCGACGCCTACGCTGACTATCTCTCAGATAGAAATGCCGATGTCCACAGCGCCTACGAGACCATGGAGCGCGACTATCCCCTCTCCCCACTGATGCCGAAATTTATGTTCCTCCACGCGCTGGCTTATGTTACCGAGAACCGCCCCGAGGAGTTTGGGGCAACCCTAAAGGAACTGCTCGAGCGCTACCCGGACACCGATGTCACCCCCATGGCGTCGGCCTATCTCAAGGGGCTCTCCCAGGGGCGCAAACTCAATAGCGGCGGCTCCAATCTCCGCTCGATGCTTTGGGATATACGTCTGACTGACGACTCCACAGCTGTCAACGGCTCCGAACCGATTGACTTTGTGCTTGCTCCTGAGGAACCACACTATCTTGTGCTGCTGTTCTCAACGGATAAGATTTCACCCAACCAGCTGCTTTTTGATGTGGCGCGTCATAACTTCACCACTTATGTAGTGAGAGATTTCGACCTCGAAGTGATGAATTTCGGACCACTCGGTCTGCTGCTTGTGAAGGGATTTCAGAATGAAGCCGAACTTGCTCACTATCGCTCACTGCTTGCCCGCGACAGCGGCACGCAGATCCCGGAGGGGGTGCGCCCGGTGCAGATCAGCAAAGAGAATTTCGAGAAACTGCTCCGTGGAGGTGGTAGCTTCGATGACTACTTCCGCTTCCTTGGTGAGGAGACCATCAAGGAGACCCATGAGGCAGTCCTCCCGCCGGATGAATATCCCGGTCCGGAGGAGATGTATGCCGTGCCACCATCCGAGCCGATAGAACTCGGCGACGACGATGAGCCCATGCCTATATCCGCTCCGGCAACTTCTCCGGAACCCGCTGAAACGATCAGTGCCGACTCTGTAGCCGTTCCAGCTGCTCCTATAGCACCTGCTCAATCAACTCCCGCTAATCCCGCACCCACAACTCCCACAACTCCCGCTAATCCCGCACCCGCCTCTCCCGCCAAGCCGACTCCACAGCCGCCGGCCAAACCTGCGACACCTGCACCACAGCCACCGGCCAAGCCCACACCAGCTAAACCTGCTCTCCCGGACTACCCCGTGGGCTCGGAGGGTGATGAGGAGTGAAAGATATTCCCGATGTGAGCTGCTCCAACCTTACAGTAACCTGATATCAGATTTCAAACTACCATGCCATCCACCATACTTTGGGCTGACGATGAGATAGATCTGCTCAAGCCCCACATAATGTTCCTCACCGGTAAGGGCTACGAAGTGGTCACAGCCTGCTCCGGCGCTGACGCGCTCGAACTCGCCTCTCAGCGAAACTTCGATCTTATCATCCTCGATGAGAATATGCCCGGACTCACAGGTCTGGAGACTCTTCAGCGCATCAAACTCATGGCGCCACATATACCCGTGATAATGATCACCAAAAGTGAGGAGGAGAATATCATGGATCAAGCCGTGGGAAGCAAGATTGCCGACTATCTCATAAAGCCTGTCAATCCAAAACAGATTCTGCTGTCGATCAAAAAAAATCTCCATTCCGAGAGGCTCGTATCCTCCCAGACCGGCAGCGACTACCGCCAGGAGTTCACCAAGATTTCGGAGCGAATCGGCTCTACCACCACTATAGAGGAGTGGATGGAGCTCTATAAGCTACTTGTCCACTGGGAAATGGAACTATCCTCAGCCGACACTCAGATGGACGAGCTGCTGGAGATGCAGCGAAAGGAGGCCGCCCTGGCTTTCTCGAAGTTTATCAAAAACAACTATGCCGACTGGATAGAGAATCCACAGTGCCAAGGGAGGCCCTTGATGTCGCCCGATATCTTCAAGCGTCGTGTCTTCCCGCTGCTCGACGCCGGCGAAAAGGTGTTCCTGATTATCATCGACAATTTCCGCCTCGACCAGTGGGCGGCAGTGAAACCGCTGCTCGCCGACACTTTCAATTTCCGCGAGGAACTCTACTGCTCCATCCTCCCAACAGCCACTCAGTATGCCCGCAACGCCATATTCTCCGGACTGATGCCGGTGGATATCGAGAGGATGTTTCCCGAACTCTGGGTTGATGAGGACTCTCCCGAGGGGAAAAATCTCAACGAGTCGCCACTGATTGCCACCCAATTTGAACGCTACCGCCGCCGTTGCAAATTCTCCTACACGAAAATCAACGATTCGGTAGCCGGCGAGAAGCTTCTTCGCGAGTTTTCAAACCTCCTCTCCAACGATCTCAACGTAGTGGTGTTCAACTTTATTGATATGCTCTCTCACGCACGTACCGAGTCGAGAATGATTCGTGAGCTCGCCTCCAACAATGCCGCCTACCGATCACTGTCAGAGTCGTGGTTCCGTCACTCCTCGGCCATAGAGATTTTCCGCCGGATAGCTGAAAAGGGGTTCAAGATTGTGCTCACTACCGACCATGGTACCGTGAGGGTCGATAACCCAGTGAAAGTGGTGGGCGACAAGAATACCAATACAAATCTGCGCTATAAGATAGGGAAGAATCTATCCTATAATCCCAAACAGGTCTACGAGGTCAAACACCCCTCAAAACTCGGTCTGCCGACTCCAAATGTGTCGTCGACCTACGTTTTTGCCTCAGGCCACGACTTCTTCGCCTATCCCAACAACTATAACTACTATGTGCAGTACTACAACGGCACCTTCCAGCATGGGGGTATATCACCCGAGGAGATGCTCGTGCCGCTGATCACCCTCTCAGCCAAGTAGATGGAGAGCCCGAAAAATCAAAAAAGCATCAAAATAACCCAACGATATGGAAAAAGAGATCACTATCACCTCAGAGGCTGAACTCGACGCCGCAGCCGCTGAATTTCTCAAACTGATGGGCGACAACACCGTCTTCACTTTTGATGGTGAGATGGGTGCCGGAAAGACGACTTTCATCAATGCCCTCTGCCGCGCCCTCGGCGTGGAGGAGGACCCCACAGGATCCCCTACATTCTCGATTGTCAACGAGTATCGCTCAGACACCACCGCCGAACTCATCTATCACTTCGATCTCTACCGCATTGAGGATCTTGAGCAGGCTTTTGACATTGGAATAGAGGACTACCTCGACTCCGGAGCTCTATGCCTCATCGAGTGGCCTGACCGTATCGCCGACATTCTCCCTGACGATACCGTAAAGGTGGCAATCGAAGTGGGTTCCGACGAGAGCCGCAAGTTGCATATCACTATCCCGGAGTAATCACAACCATTGTTGAGTAATATGGTAAGAATGTTGGAGTTTGACGAACTCGACTCTACCAACAGTTATCTTGCGTCGATTGCACCGGATTCCCCCCATGGCACCGTGGTGAGAGCTGACAGCCAGACTGCCGGCCGCGGACAACGAGGAAATTCCTGGGAGTCTGATCCCGGGGCAAATATCCTTATGTCGGTCCTCCTCAGGCCTCATGGCATCCGTCCTGCCGACCAGTTTGCAATCTCTCAGGCCGTGGCTCTCGCTATCGTTAAAGTGCTCACCCCTCTGATTCCTTCAGGGGATGTGAAGGTGAAATGGCCCAACGATATCTATGTGGCCGACGGCAAGATCTGCGGCATACTGATAGAGAATGTGGTGACTGCCTCAGAGATAGTCAGTTCAATAGCCGGCATAGGGATAAATGTCAATCAACTCACCTTTCGGTCTGACGCTCCCAACCCGGTGTCGATAGCATCGCTGACCGGCAAGGATTACGATATTCACCAACTGGCGCTTCAAGTGGCCACGGCAGTTGTAGAGGAGGTTGATCTCCTTTGCCGGGGTAAGAATCCCGATCTTTCATCTCGCTACCGCACAGCTATCTGGCGCGCTGAAGGCTATCATCCATACTTCGATCATCTGAGAAATGAGCGGATCGAGGGGCGTATAGTGGATGTGGGGGCCGACGGAACCCTAACGCTCGCCGTGCATACCCCTGAGGCACATTTTAGTGATGCTGAATGTCCCGATGAACATCGCTCCTACACTTTCAAGGAACTCTCCGCAATCCTCTGACAGCAGATAGCAACTTCTTTCCCTCCCAAGCCTCAGTCTCTCTCATTAAGCACCCACCTTATCCTCCCGTCAGGCCACCCTTTTAGCTATCTTCTGTGACTACCTTCAGAGGGACTTCTGATGTGATTTTGCCACGGTCGCAGGGGTTTTTGATATGAACGTGGTGGGATTTCTAATATTTATGTGTAAATTTGCTGTCAGTTAATCAAAAAGAAAATCAAAAATAAATATAGATGACCCACATTTCAGATCGCGTCCAGTCGCTGGCTCCCTCGGCTACACTGGCAATGTCCCAGAAAAGTAATGAACTCAAGGCTCAAGGTGTTGATGTGATCAACCTTTCAGTCGGCGAGCCTGACTTTGAGACACCGGCTCATATCAAAGAGGCTGCCAAGCGAGCCATCGATGATAATTTCACCTTCTATACCCCGGTGCCCGGTTATATGTCGCTCCGCAAAGCTGTCTCCGAAAAGCTCGCCAAGGAGAATGGCGTCAGCTACGCTCCTGAGCAGATCGTAGTTTCAAACGGTGCCAAGCAGGCGCTCTGCAATGTAATCCTTGCCACTATCAATCCCGGCGATGAGGTGATTATCCCTATGCCGGCATGGGTGAGCTATGTCGAGATGGTGAAACTCGCAGGTGGTACTACCGTAGAGGTCAAGGCTGACATCTCACAGGATTTCAAGATGACAGCTGCTCAGCTCGAGGCGGCCATCACCCCCGCCACACGCATGCTCCTCCTCTGCTCCCCCTCAAACCCCACCGGTAGCATCTATTCTCACTCCGAGTTGCAGGCTCTCGTGGAGGTGCTCGCCAAGCACCCTGACATCATGGTGCTTTCCGATGAAATTTATGAGCATATAAATTTCACCGGCTCCTTCACTTCCATGGCCTCCTTCCCTGAAATCGCTGACCGCACCATCATCATCAACGGTGTCTCTAAAGCCTACGCTATGACAGGCTGGCGCATCGGTTACTGCGCCGCTCCTCTCTGGCTTGCAAAGGCAGTCACCAAACTTCAGGGGCAGTACACCTCTAACGCTTCTTCAATAGCCCAGAAAGCAGCTGAGGCTGCCTATACCGGCTCGCAGGAATGTATTGCAGAGATGAACAAGGCCTTCGAGCGTCGCCGCAACCTCGTGGTGGAGCTCGCCTCAGCTATCCCCGGCCTTAAGGTCAACCGTCCTCAGGGTGCCTTCTATCTCTTCCCCGAGGTCAGCGCCTATATCGGCAAGACCACTCCCGAAGGGGCTAAGATAACCTCTTCGGCAGACCTCGCGATGTATCTCCTTGAGAAGGGTCATGTGGCCACTGTTGATGGTGGTGCTTTCGGCATGGAGGGGTATATACGCCTCAGCTACGCTACCTCCGACGATAATCTCCGCGAGGCCATGCGCCGCATCGCAGAGACCCTGGCTTCACTTGCCTGACTCTCGGATTGGTTACCGAGGCAGCCGCCGCTCTCCATCACGGCCGCCGACTTTGCTCAAACTGAAACTCGCTCTCCTCGCTTTCAGGAGATGTTTACCACCTCTGCCGAAGCAACAATCAGGAATAATTAAGAGAAACTCACAATATGGATTTTATAGAAGAACTTACCTGGCGCGGCATGATCCACCAGATGATGCCGGGAACTGACGAACAGCTCAAAAAGGAAATGACCACTGCCTATCTCGGCATCGACCCTACGGCCGATTCCCTCCATATAGGCCACCTCGTGGGTGTGATGATGCTGCGTCATTTCCAGCGCGCCGGTCATAAGCCTATAGCTCTCGTGGGGGGTGCCACCGGTATGATCGGTGACCCTTCAATGAAGAGTCAGGAGCGCAAACTCCTTGACGAGGAGACCCTCCGCCACAATCAGGAGTGCATCAAGAAGCAGCTGACAAAATTTCTTGACTTCGACTCCGATGCTCCCAATGCTGCCGAGATGGTCAATAACTACGACTGGATGAAAAACTTCTCGTTTCTCGACTTCATCCGCGACGTTGGCAAGCATATCACAGTCAACTATATGATGGCAAAGGACTCTGTGAAGAAGCGCCTCAGCGGCGAGTCGCAGCAGGGCATGTCGTTCACGGAATTCTCCTACCAGCTCTGTCAGGGCTATGACTTCCTCCACCTATATAAAGATAAGAACTGCCGTCTGCAGCTCGGCGGCTCTGATCAGTGGGGCAATATCACTACCGGCACTGAACTTATCCGCCGCACGGTGGGTGGCGAGGCCTTCGCGCTAACTTGCCCCCTCATTACGAAAGCAGATGGCGGAAAGTTTGGTAAGACCGAGAGCGGCAATGTGTGGCTCGATCCCCGCTACACCTCTCCCTATAAGTTCTACCAGTTCTGGCTCAATGTCTCTGATGCCGATGCTGAGAAGTATGTGAAAATCTTCACATCGCTCACCCGCGAGGAGATAGAAGCCCTTGTGGCTGAGCAAGCTGAGAATCCCGGTCTGCGCCCATTGCAGAAACGACTCGCCAAGGAACTCACGACAATGGTGCATTCCGCCGCCGACTACGAAGCCGCCGTCGAAGCCTCTCAGATTCTCTTCAGCAACCATGCCGGCGAGACTCTCCGTAAAATAGACGAGGATACACTCCTTGCAGTGATGGAGGGAGTTCCTCAGTTTGAGATCAACCGCAGCGCTGTGGCGGGTGGTGTGAAACTCGTTGACCTCCTCACCGAGATGGCTCCCGTCTTCCCGTCGAAGGGTGAGATGCGCAAGATGGTGCAGGGCGGAGGTGTCTCCATCAACAAGGAGAAGGTCGCTGACCCCTATATGGAGGTTACCGCCGACATGCTCCTCAACGACAAGTATATCCTTGTTCAGCGCGGAAAGAAAAACTACTTCCTCCTCCGCGTTGCCGACTGAGCAACCGAACCGTCAGAGGGTCCGCCCTTAAAATAACTGTTATCTGACCCGGTGCAATAAAACAGAGCGATAGTCCGTTATCAATAAATAATGGACTATCGCTTTTTTTTATATATACGTAGGGCTTTTATTGTGGTGGTTGCTCTTGCCGGGGCAGCCTGTGGATTGTCAGCTCAAAATCTCAATGATAAGCTGATGAATCGCCCTTACGCCGACCTCCGGCGCTGGCATCTCGGATTCTCTGTAGGGCTCCACACTCAGGATATAGCCTTTACCCACAATGGCTTTGTTACTGACACGGGTGAAAATTGGTATGTGGAGCAGCCGGCTTTTCAACCGGGATTTTGTGTCAATGGCCTAATTGACTACCGCCTTGGGCGCTTCTTCAACGCCCGCTTCTCTCCCGGAATGTATTTCGGCAATCGCGACATCACCATGCGCGAGTATAACACCGGAGTCGAGCTGCGTCAGAATCTTAAATCGGCCCTCATCGTACTCCCCGTGGACTTGAAATTTTCCGGCTTGCGCTATCGCAACTCGCGCCCCTATCTTACAGCGGGAGTGATGCCTGCAATAAATGTCACCAAGAAGAGTGGCGACTATCTCCGCACTAAGGCCGCTGATATTTTCCTGACCTGTGGATTCGGGTGCGACTTCTATCTACCATATTTCAAGCTCAACCCGGAGATAAAATTCTGTTTTGGCCTCACTGACATCCTCGACCACAAGCGTGCCGACATTGTCGATGAGCCTGACAAGATGAAGATCACACAGTCGCTCTCTAAGGCTGTTTCGCGAATGGTAGTGCTCACCTTTTATTTTGAATGACGTAATGACCCTGTCAGCAATCAATATGCGGATCCCCCTCAGGGTGTATCTCCGCGCCCTCTCTCTCTCCCTCATCATATTGGCTTCAGCCATCGTTCCCGCACACATGAAAGCGCAGGGCGATGCGCTTCTCACTCAGTATTGGGCACTTCCCACATATTATAATCCCGGAGCAGCCGGCGATACTGACAATATTCGTCTGCGAGGAGCAGGACGAATGCAGTGGGTGGGCATCGACAATGCACCCAAGACCTTCATCGCTGCTGCTGATATGCCCTTCCGCCTCTTCAACAAGCAGCGGTTCGGCACCGGTCTGGTCGTGCAGCAGGAATCGATGGGCCTGTTCAGAAATCTTACGGTCAATGCTCAGATCGCCTACAAGAGGAAGCTATTCAAGGGGGAACTCGGAGTGGCCCTTCAGGTAGGATTTTTCAACGAGCAGTTTAAAGGCTCGGAGGTCTATATTCCTGACGACGATAATTTCCACGACAGCAACGACGACGCCATTCCTCGCCGCGATCTGGCCGGAAATGCCCTCGATCTCGGTGTAGGTCTCTACTTTGTGCATCCGAAATTTAAGGTTGGCGCTTCGATCCTACACGCCAACAGCCCCACCGTCACCTTCGACAACGACTCCGAGACCGGCGGCTCGGTCGAAGGGGGAGTGACCGGCAGCGATGGCGTCAGGAAAAAATATCAGTTCACAGCGCAGCGCACAGCCTATTTCACTGCCGAAAGCAATATTCCGATAAAAAATACGTTATTTGAAGTGATACCCTCGCTTATAGTGAGGAGCGATTTCACCTTCACCGACTTTGAAGTCACCGGGCGCGTGCGCTACAACAAACTGTTCACTGCCGGCGTGGGATATCGCTATAACGATGCCGTGTCAGTGATGCTCGGAGCCGAAATCAAAGGGATTTTCCTTGGCTACAGCTACGACTATCACATCTCTGACATTTCAAAAGCATCCTCAGGGAGCCACGAGTTGGTTGCCGGCTACAATCTGAAACTTGATTTCTCTGACAAAAATCGCAATAAACACAAGAGTATACGCATAATGTAACTTATGAAAAAGATAATCCACTTCCTTATGGGTCTCATATTGCTCTCGGGTGCCGTGTCGTGTGCCACCGGGAGCCGTAGCTCCACCGGCGGCGAAGTCACCGGCGTCGGGGGCACTTCTTGGTCCGAGCCAACCCCCTACGGGATGGTTCCGGTATCGCGCGGCTCGGTGAAAATGGGCCCCGCGAAGGACGACTCGCTCTGGAATCTCCGCGCTGACTCGCGTGGCATTTCAGTCGATGCCTTCTGGATGGACGAAACTGAGATCACCAACTCCAAATATAAGCAGTTTGTCTTCTGGGTGCGCGACTCTATCATCCGCGAGCGTCTCGCCGACCCCGCCTATGGTGGCAACGAGGAGTTTAAGATTGAGGAGGATCGCGATGGCAACCCCATCACTCCCCGCCTCAACTGGAACAAGGCTATCCCCTGGCGCAATGCCAACGAGGATGAGCAGCGTGCAATCGAAAGCCTCTACCGCACAAATCCCATCACCGGTGTGCGTGAGCTCGACCCCGAGCAACTCAACTACCGCTATGAGGTCTACAACCACACCGAGGCTGCCCGCCGCAAGCACCGCCTCAACCCCGAGCGCAGAGAGTATAACACTGACAAACCTGTGCCCACAACTGTCCCCGTGATTTCAAAGGACACTGCCTACATCAATGATGAGGGCGAAATCGTACGCCAGACCATCACTCGTGGTCTCACAGGCGACTACGATTTCCTCAACACATACATTGTCAACGTTTACCCTGACACAACTGCCTGGATCAACGACTTCGACAATGCCTACAACGAACCCTACGTACGCCTCTATTTCTCCCACGGTGGCTACAATGACTATCCCGTAGTGGGTGTCAGCTGGGAGCAGGCAAATGCCTTTGCCAACTGGCGCACTGACTTCCTGCGACGCAGTCTCGGTCGCGAGGGTGTCTATATCGAGCCCTACCGACTCCCCACCGAAGCTGAGTGGGAGTATGCCGCCCGTGCCGGCAAGAGCGAAAATATGTATCCCTGGGATGGTGACCTCCCTCTCACAGAGGATCAAGGCTGTTTCTATGCCAACTTTAAGCCTCAGGAGGGTAACTTCGTGCAGGATGGGCAGCTGATCACCTCAAGGGTCGGCACTTATGCTCCCAATGACTTCGGCCTCTACGATATGGCAGGTAATGTCAGCGAATGGACCTCTACTGCCTACACCGAGAGCGTCAGCAAGCAGACCAACGACCTCAATCCGGAGTATCGCTACAATGCTGCTATCGAGGATCCCTATAAGATGAAGCGCAAGATCGTCCGCGGCGGTTCCTGGAAGGATGTAGCCCACAATGTCCGTTCTGACCTGCGCATGTGGGAGTATCAGAACGAGCAGCGTTCCTACATAGGTTTCCGCTGTGTCCGCAGCCAGATTGGATTTGCCAAGGGGACCAAGGCAAAGAAATGAACCTGACATCAACTTTGTTTTTGATGCTCCAACTCCTGAAAAAACTTTTCCCGACTCACTCATAATACCTGTATCATACCCACATGAATACTGACAACTGGAAATCAAAATTACACACCATAATGACCTGGGAAGGCGGTCAGCGCCTTTTCAACTTTGCCTACAGTATCGGTGCCGCTATCGTAATCTGGGGTGCATTGTTCAAAATACTCCATCTCCCCGGTGGCAACACTCTCCTTTGTATAGGTATGGGTACTGAGGTGTTGATGTTCATTCTTACCGCTTTCGACCGCCCACCCAAAGAGTATCGCTGGGAGGATGTGTTCCCCGAACTCGACGGCGCTCCCGCTCGCGAGGGTGGGATAGTGGCTCGCAATGGTGCCCAATCTACCGACGCTTACCCGGATAGTGCTGTCAATCAGGCCGTAGGGCTTCCGAGTGCTATCGACATTTCAGAGGACGACCGCCGTTCGCTCAGCGAGAGCATACAGAAGATGTCGTCGGCAGCGGATCAGCTCTCAAAAATGGCCGAATTGACTTCAGCAACTGAGAATTATCTTTCGCAGATGTCAGCGATCGCCGACCAGATGGATCGTTTGCGCAAGACCACCGAGTCGCTCAACAATGTCTCCAATGTGCTCCTCGACAGCTATCGGGCCATCACCGAAAACTCTGCTTCAATTACTGAAAACTCCCGTGGCTACATCGACCGCATGAACGATCTCAACCGCAATCTCGGTGGCCTCAACACCATCTATGAGATTCAGCTCAAGAGTGTATCAACTCAGTTGGAGTCGATCGACCGCGTCAACCGAGGCATCAAGGATATCCGCGACATGTATGAGAAGAGCGCCGCTCAGAGTGCCCGCTATTGCGAGGAGACCGAGAAGATGGCCCGCTACATGCAGCAGCTCAACCAGATCTACGACAAGATGCTTTCGGCAATGACTGTCAACATGTATCGCCCGATGATGAACGATATTCCGGGCGCACAATCCTCAGGTGTAGTCCCTGAAAGATAAAAGTTATTTTCCAAACGAATTTTCCCTACCCATACCATATTAAATGGCAGAATCAGTTGTAAGACTTTCACCAAGGCAGAAGATGATAAACCTTATGTATATCGTCCTCACTGCCATGCTTGCTCTTAATGTGTCGAGCGACGTGCTCGATGGCTTTGTGCAGGTCGAAGATGGTCTGGCTCGAACCAACGAATCGGTAGGCCGGCGCAACGATGCTGTCTATGGCCGTCTTGAAGCGCTCGCCCGGCAGAATCCTGAGAAGGGTGGCCCCTGGCTCGATAAAGCCAGCGAGGTGCGCCGTCAGGCTTCGTCGCTTTTCATGCTTGTAGATTCCCTGAAAAAGGCTATTGTCATCGAGGCTGATGGAAAGAATGGCGATGTCAATAATATCAACCGTCGTGACGACCTTGAGGCTGCATCCGTGGTGATGCTCGAGCCCGCCGGCAATGGAGGCCGACTGCTGCGCGAGGGTATCGATGCCTTCCGCACCCACCTGGCATCTCTGATTCCTGACTCCGTAAAGCGTGCAAGCATCGAGGAGTCGCTCTCCACTTCACCTTTCCGCCGTCCCGGCACTGTCAATCCTCTGCCATGGGAGGAGGCGAAGTTCGATAATCAGCCAGTGGTTGCTGCTGTCACTCTCCTCACCAAGATGCAAAACGATATCCGCTTTGCCGAGGGTGAGACCCTCAGCACTCTCCTCTCGTCGGTCGATGCCGGCGATGTTAGGGTCAACGAAATCAATGCTTTCGTGCTCCCGCAGTCGCGAATGGTGATGCGTGGCAGTAAATATTCCGCCAACATCGTGCTCGCGGCGGTCGACACTACGGCTCGTCCAGCCGTGTTCGTCGGCGGCAAGCAGCTCTCCAACGACAAGGGACTATATGAGTTCGTAACCTCATCGACAGGTAATTTCGACTATAGCGGATACCTCGAAGTGACACATGGCGACGGCTCTACCACCCGCCATCCCTTCTCGTCGTCCTACACCGTGATGGAGCCCTCTGCCACTGTCTCGGCTACGATGATGAATGTGCTCTACGCCGGTATCGACAACCCTATTAGTATTTCGGTGCCGGGTGTTCCTCAGAGTGGTGTCACTGCCACTATGACTAATGGCACACTCACCCGCAAGGGAGACACATGGATAGCCCGACCCGCAAAAATTGGTGAGAACGCCACTATAAGCGTCTCTGCCAATATCGATGGCCGCCAGCAGACTGTCTCCTCAACCACTTTCCGTGTGCGTAAACTTCCTGATCCGGTTGCATTTATCAACTACACAGGTCAGAATGGTGCAAAAGAGCGTTTCAAAGGAGGTCGCATCTCAAAGACCCTCCTTACCACCGCTCCCGGCATTGATGCAGCCATCGACGACGATATGCTCAACATCGACTTCCAGGTGCTTGGATTCTCAACGGTGTTCTTCGACCAGATGGGCAATGCCATCCCCGAGGTGTCGCAGGGTTCGCAGTTCTCCCAGCGCCAGAAGGATCAGTTCCGCCGCCTCTCTCGAGGCAAGCGGTTCTATCTCACTGGCATCAAGGCCAAAGGCCCCGATGGCATAGTCAGAGAGCTCAGTCCGGTCGAGATTATTGTCAACTGATTTTCAACCCCCGCAGTTTCTCTTACCCCTCGGTCCGCGCCTAAAGAGTTATAGAAAATATATACCTAAAACTACTATCATAAGAATCTAAGATAATGAAGAAGTTTCTTCTCACAGCCATAGTGACGCTCATCTCTGTAGCTGCTTTTGCCCAGCAGTCAAGCAGCAGTTCGGTAGTGCGTAAGCGCGATGCCGATGACCGTAAAGGCTCTGCCTCAGCACCTGGTGTCACCCAACGCATGCAGTCGCATTATGAAGATGAGCCTATGAGCGATGCCGAACTTCAGTGGATGAGGGTCATGTATCGCCAGCTTGATCTCACAAAGGATGCCAATGCCGCGCTTTACTATCCTGACGAACCTATCGAGGGGCAGGAAAACCTCTTCCGTATCATCCTGCGCAATATGGCCGACAATAAACTTGCTGCCTACGAATATCTCGATGGCCGTGAAGTGTTTACAGATGCCTATAAGGTGAAGATGCGTGACCTTCTCGACCGTTTCCAGATTCTCTACACTGATGCCAAAGGCTCTACCGAAAAAAATCCCCGGTTTGTAATCGAGGAGGCAGATGTGCCTGCTTCGGAGGTTCTCTCATACTACATCATAGAGCGTTGGGAGTTTGACAAACGTTCCAACCGTATGCGCACACGCATCGAGGCTATCTGCCCTGTGCTCCATCGCTCGGGCGATTTCGGTGAGGAGTCAGTGAAATATCCTATGTTTTGGGTGAAATATGATGAGCTCCGCCCCTTCCTCTCGACCCAAAACATTTTCACTACCGACGATAACAATCTCGCCACCTGTACGTTCGATGATTACTTCATGCTTGGCCTATATGACGGCGAGATCTACAAGACCCGCAATCTGAAGAATAAGTCGCTCATGCAGCTCTATCCTGATCCGGAAGAGAGAACTCAGGCTCAGGACAGCATACAGCGAAGCCTCGATAACTACGAGAAGAAACTCTGGGTGCCCTCGCTTGAGGAGCTCGCTGCTCGCCGCGAGGCTGCCGAGAAGGCAGAACTTGAAGCAGCGGCTGCAGCCGAAGGTAGCGAAGTGGCTGAGGATGCCGGCACCGCGAAGCAATCTGTGCGCTCCACAAGGTCGTCGCGCTCCAAGCGTTCAACTTCGGCTACTAAATCAAAACCGGCAAAGGTGAAGAAGCCAAAAACACCAAAATCTTCCACCACACCATCAGCCGCACGCTCCGTGCGCAACCGTAGGCGCTGATCTCCGCGCCCGATATATGCCGGTCGCACGTCTCAGTTGTAATTGCTGACTGCTCATATTAAAATTTCATATCAAGCCATCCCATTAACTTTCAATATCGAAAGTCCTTCTCACAGCTTGCAAAACGCCTGTCACTTAATAAATGGGACAGGCACAAAATGGGATGGCTTTTGTTGTGTCCGGCTGTGAACTTTAATGCTTCGGGAAATGTTTTTAATTCATAAGGTTTTATAGCGGTCTGACGGCTTCAAAGCCGATATGACAGATAACCCCTCACGTCATTAAAAACAAACCCCGATATGAAAAAGAAACTTTTTGCAATTGCAATGCTTGCTGCAGTGGCAGCCGGTGGTGCTGTAAGTAGTGAAGCTTGCTCACGTGTACTCTATGTAGGCAACGACAGCCTCCGAATCGTTGGCCGTTCCCTCGACTGGAAAACACCTATCCCCACAAATATCTACGTCTACCCCAGAGGCATGAAGAAACAGGGTAACAATGTGCCCGGCTCCGTGGAGTGGACTTCGAAATATGGAGCTGTCTATGCTGTGGGCTACGACGGCGGCGTCACCGAGGGTATGAATGAGAAGGGTCTCGTGGTCAACGGGCTTTTCTGCAAGGGTACAATCTATGTCAACGACTCTACTGCCAATCGTCCACCCATGTCCCTTGCCATGTTCCCTGCATGGATCCTCGACCTCTGTGCCAACACACAGGAGGCCATAGACTTACTCTCAAAGCAAGATTTCTCAATCTCAGGCGCCACATTTGACGGTGGTACTGTTTCTGCACTCCACTGGGGTATGACAGACCCCACAGGTCATTCGGCTGTGTTTGAGTTCGACCATGGCAACCTGAAGATCTACGAAGGTTATGACATACCTGTACTTACCAATGATCCCCCATTCCCTCAGATGAACGCCATCAATGACTATTGGCAGAAAAAGGGTGGCACACACACTCTCCCGGGCACTGTCTCAAGCCCTGACCGCTTTGTCCGCGCTTACTTCTTCGACCAGAATGTGGAAAAGACAGGCGATTCGAAGCTCGGCCTGTCGATCACTCGCTCAATACTGTTCAATGTGTCGGTTCCATACACTTATACTGTTAAAGGAGAGGGTAACGTTAGCTCTACTCAGTGGCGCACATTCGCAAATCTCCGCGACCGTCTCTACTACTTTGATCTCGTGACCAATCCAGGCATCTTCTATGTTGACCTTAAGAAGTGCGACCTGCGCAAGGGGGCACCCGTGATGAAGATCGACACATCCAAGACTGAAGATTTTGTTGGCGATGCCACATCAAGGATGTTCAAAACCGAACCCTTCACACCTATGTATTGATTGAGAATTACTATATTACCTCCCTCCCCGCCTCTACTTTTGAGCGAGGAGGGAGCGTTTTTTTGTGTGTAGAGAAAATTTTACTAATTTTGCACATCTCTCACCTCTAAAAACCATCTTTTTTTGAAAGGAACCATATCAGATGCGTCAGATCTTCGCAATAATAGCAATCGTCATTGCGTCACTGCTTGCCTCGGGGGCCGCACCCCGATGGGAGAGCATTGACTCGCCCGGAACGATTTTTACGGAGATAAGCAGGGAGAGTGAGACAGCCGAAGTGGTGGTGCGCGACAATGTTATTTATGTGTCGTCCCCCAAGCCGGTAAATGTCAAGGTGTTCACAATCCTTGGCCAGCTCGTCTCGCAGGAAACCCTTCCCGCCGGGATCCACCGCCTGCAGATGAAAACCAAAGGAATCTACATTTTGAAAATAGGAACTCTAACACGTCGACTCACCATCTGATGCCTAAAGCACGCCTTATCATCAATCCAATCTCAGGAACCAAAAGCAAGGCCGGTCTCGACCACCTTGTGATTGATGCCCTTGCCCCCATCGGCTGGGAGGTGGAGGTGGCCTATACCCGCTGTCATGGCGATGCCACTCGTCTTGCCCGTCAGGCCGTTGAAAAAGGGTGTGAGGCTGTGATCGCAGCAGGTGGCGACGGCACTATCAATGAGACGGCAGCCGCCCTCTGTGGCACCGGGGTAGTCCTCGGCATCCTCCCCTGTGGCTCGGGCAACGGGCTTGCCCGCCACCTTGGTATACAGGTTGATATCCGCGAAGGTCTCAAGGTGATCATGGAGAACAATCCCATGGAGATTGACTATGCCAGTGTCAACGGCAAGAAATTTTTCTGCACATGTGGGGTCGGGTTCGATGCAGCCGTCAGCGAAGCTTTCGCCAAGAAGAAGACCCGAGGCAAACTCACATATATCAAAAGCACATTTGAGACCTACGCTGCCTATCACCCCGAGCATTATACCATCATAGCCAACGGGCAGAAGTTGACTGAGAAAGCCTTTTTGGTGGCCGTCTGCAATGCCTCCCAGTATGGCAACAATGCCTACATAGCTCCGAGTGCTTCGATCAACGACGGTTTGCTTGATGTCACCATCATCCACTCAGGCAACACTCTTTCCACAGCCCTCGTAGGGGTGGATATGCTCACCGGCATGATAGAGAAAAATATGCTCATCCACACATTCCGCACTAATGATCTTCAGATTATCCGCGAGAAAAAGGGACCCTCGCATGTGGATGGCGAGCCGATGGAACTCCCTGAAAAGTTGGATATACATTGTGTCCACAATGGTCTGAAGGTGTTTACTCCTACTGTGGTACATCCTTTCCGCCCTATCCTCACTCCCGTATCTGCGATGTTCAATGATTTTAGGATCGCTATCTCTAAAATATTCCAGAAAGATTATTGATTCGCTATATTAGAGTTTTATGAGTGAAGCTAATAGCAAACGCAGGCAGATCCTGAAGCTCGCAGTCGTGGTGCTTTTGGCGCTTCTCGGACTGATTTTGCTGCTGAAACTGACAGGGAAGGAGGTGAGCGACTGGTTTTTCGTGACCGACAGTCTGCTGCTCATCATCTGCGGCATCGCTTTTAGAAATTTTAGTCAAGCGGTGAAGGATGATGAGAAATTCGGTGGTCAATAGTCGCTGAAAAGTCGGGGTTTGATCACGAGGCCTACACGCAGCATGGTGTGAAATTCCTTGTAGGCAAGGAGTCCTTCGCCATAGCCGTTGTAATACTGGACGAAGAAAAATTGGTTGTCGCGCTTGAAGATTCGGTAATTGAACTCCACGGTAGTGTTGAAGTTGGGCTTCCAGCCTTTGCGTTTGGTAAGATTGATAGCGAAGCCAAAGCGGCCGTTGAGCGATGTGAAGCTCGTGCCCACCTGATATATGCCGCAATAGTCGAGGATATCCTTATTTTCGGAACCATCAACGATAGGTATCCACGCCTTGCCGTGGACCATGATCTGCGGGTCGATCAATATACTGCCGCCAAGACTTATGCGATTCCAGGAGCGGGAAGCAATGCCGTCGCGACCATTTGACTCATGCTCGGCGATGAGATTGATTTTTCCGACATATTTTCCCTTGACAAAGAGGGGCTTGGTGAGGCCGATACCGGGGTTGAAGTTAAGGTCGGTCATCGGCATGGAGTTTTCGAGCACATTCCAGAAACATTTCTGGCTATAGAATAGAAAGAGGTAGGAGCCCAGAGGAAGAGTGCTTTTGGTTAGTCGCTGGGCTATGGAGATCTGAAATTTTATATTTGTGTTTTTCCGGGTTATCTTCTCCCCTACGGGACAGCCGAAGATGAAATAATTGTCCTTATAGAGCCCGAAGTAGGGACCATTGTCAAACTCGCGCCTGACGCTGTCGGCATCAATTTCGTCGGCCGCGTCGGAGACTATCTGGGCAGAGAGCGGGAAGCCGATGGCAATGAAGAGCGCAATTATCAGTGATATTCTCAAATTCATTGTAAGAGATGGATAGTAGAGGTAGTTCTGAGTCCTTTAGATGATTGTGGCGGGCTTTGTGGATGCAAAGTTAAGGAAAATTATTCGCTTTTTTTCCTTACCTTTGCGATATGCGAAAAATTGAATTCCTATTTCTGCTCCTTATCGTCGCGATGTGCGGCTGTTCGGGAAGTGACACCTACTCTATAAGATGTGAAATCGAGGGTCTTGGCACCGAGGGTGTTGAAGTCTACAGCATTACTCCAAGGGGGTTGGTGAAGTCTGACTTCCATCCGGTAGACGGGAAGCTTACCATCACCGGCTCAGCGGCTGACCCCACGTTGGTGGAGGTGTTTACGGTCAGCGGACGGTTCCTGTTCAGCTGTCTGGCAAGCAATGGCGATAAGATCAATGTGACTCTTGACCCAAAGAATCCCATGGGGCTAAGTATAAAAGGTAATAAGGCATCTGAGGAATATGCAAAATTCCTGAACGATAACGCTAAATTGCTCACCGAAGGCGACTCCCGGAAGATCAACGAACTTGTGGCTACATTCGTGCGCTCCAACCCTTCGAGCCTCTCTTCGGCCATGTTGCTCCTCAATCACTTCGATACGCGTTCTCAGGAGTTGCTCGTTGACTCTCTGCTGCAGATGGTAGGGGAGAGTGCCCCGGGCGCTCATCCGCTTATCGATGGGTTTGCGCAACTTGTGGCTTCGCAGCTCCAGGCAGGGAATGGTTATAAGTATCTTAAGCGGATGGATTTTGAGACCGGACGTGACACCATTATGATCTATCGCCCTGAAGCACAGAGCTATTCGCTGCTACTGTTTACCTCCACCCTCAAAGGAGACTCCATACGTCGCGCACTCAAGGAGATGTATGCCAATCTCCCGAGGAAGCGGTTTCGCGCGTTTGAGATTTGTGTGGATGGCGATAGCCTCTCCTGGGCCACAGCTATCAGAAATGACTCTGCAAAGTGGGAACAGGCGTGGACTCCCGGTGGTGCCGCTGCTCCCGGGGTGCGTCATCTGAGAGTGGCCTCGATACCATATTTTATCGTCAGCGACAGCGTGGGCGACATCCACTACCGTGGTACTTCGCTCAAAGCAGCCCGCGACAGCGTAGAGAGGGCTTTGGCCGGGAAATAAAACCTACCTGACACACCCTCCGGATGCTGAAATCAGCGCGGTAAAAGAGCCTTTGGATCGCGACACGGGCTGCGGAGAGAATGTTTTGAGGTAGTTGCGGTTTCTAAACCTTATTTAACTGATTTAGAGTAATAATTTGGTGTGTTCTGCGTTAGTATATATGCTGACGGCACATCTGTGTCGCTCCATAGTAGTATATACTCCAACAAATCACGCATGAAGACACTCATCTCACTCATAATTTCTTTTTTCGGATTGGTTATGCTTACGGCATGTATCGAGGATGGGATCGACAACTCCCCCTCGTCGCAGCCGGTTTTTTCGGTCGACACCCTCAACATCGGAACCGTGTTCACCGGGCAGCCCACAACCACAAGCCGTTTTATTGTCTACAATCCACACGATAAGATTATAAATATCAGTTCAATATCGCTGCGCAGCGGTGAACGCACATTCCGTCTCAATGTCGACGGGTTTGCCGGCACTACATTCAGCAATGTTGAGATCCGTCCCAACGACTCAATCTATGTGTTTGTCGAGGCCACTCTCGGCGCAGCCGGGCGTCCCGAACTTACAGAGTTTACGGACAAGCTCGATTTTGTGACCAACGGTGTGACCAGCACCGTGGTGCTGAAAGCTGAGGGGCAGGATGTGGAGCGTATGCGCGGGGTAACTGTCACCTCCGATATGCGCCTCGATGCCACCTATCCCTATCAGATCTACGACTCCCTCGTAGTGAGCCCCGGCGCTACCCTCACCATCCCATCCGGTACCACCATGCACTTCCACGACAAGGCTTATCTCAGGGTCTATGGCTCACTGGTGACAGAAGGGACTGCTGAATCACCGGTGACATTCTCAGGCGACCGTACAGGGACGGTTGTGGGAAATATTCCCTTCGACCTCATGGCCTCGCAGTGGGGTGGCATCCATTTTGCCCCCGGGAGCCGTGGCAACAGCCTGAGTCACACTGTGGTAAAGAATACCGTAAGCGGAGTTGTGGCCGATAGCGGGTCGCAGGTCGATTTCATCAACTGTCGCCTCCGCAACAGTGCTTCCAATTCGCTAACCGGAGTTCATGCCGACATCCGCCTGATAGGGTGTGAAGTGGCTGAAGCGGCAGTCAGCGCTATGGATCTCACCGGTGGCACCATTGTGGCCAACCATTGCACTTTTGCCAACTACTATCTTTTCAGTGTGATAAGTGGATCGATCGTTCAGCTCCGACACCTCACGCCCGAGGATAGCGACGATTCCGAGCTTCCATATATGAAGGGGGATTTCGCCAACTGCATCATCTATGGGCTCGGTGCGGATTTCAAACCGGGCGACCTGACAGGCTCACAAGTCACCTTGAGCAGCTGTCTGCTCAAGAGTGAAGGGGAAAATGATGACAACTTTTTGAATTGCATCTGGGACGAAGATCCGCTTTACTACACAGTCCGACAGGATTATTACTTCGATTACCGCCTGAAACCGGAGTCGCCTGCCATCGCGACAGCCGATCCTTCATTGACTCTTCCTGAAGCGATCGTTGATTCCTATGGCGTAAACAGGCTCCCCAATCCCAACCTCGGCGCATATCAGGCAGCAGGGGAGTAAAAATGTTTCTAAGATCTTACGGATTTATAACACAGTCGCCCGCGATACCGTCTATTGGTGTCGCGGGCGACTGGTTTCTGTTAGTGTCCTGAAGATCAAGGGTATGACCTCGGGATTAGGTGTTGTTAGATGGATTATTTGCCGAGAAGGTTTTTAACTTTGTCAGCGCCTTTCTGAGCTGCGTCAGCAGCTTTTTCCTTAGCAGCGTCAACTGCATCGTTGGCGGTCTGAGCAGCAGCATCCTTGGCAGCCTCAACCTGATCATTAACTACTTGAGTGGCAGAGTCGGCGAGGTTTTTGGCAGCATCTTTGGTAGCATCGATCACGGAGTCAGCCTGAGCCTTGAGATCGAGAGCCTTGAGCGATTCAGCAGCGGCAGGATTTTTTGCAGCTACAGCGCTAATAACCTCGTTAAGGAAAGTAGTTGCAGCTTCGTCCTTGCCTTCTTCAACGAGTTTAGCTGCGTATTCCTGAATTTCCTGGAAGTAGACGTTGAGACTGTCAGGATTAGTGCAGTTTTCGATTTTTGCTTTGAGTTCTGCGCCTTTGTCCTCAGCTTTTTTTTCGGAAGAGCAGGATGCCATGAAAGCCATACCGGCGATGGCGAGAGAGAAGATCAGTTTTTTCATAATCTGAAGTTAGAATTGGTTAGATAAGTGTATTTAGTTGTGTATGTGAGGCTTGACATACCCGGCACAAGGGTCGGTAAGACCATTATGGTAAGGCCGGGATAGCGCAAAGGTAGTAAAAAAAATGACCGCAGAAAATTTTTCCGCGGTCATTTTTCATAATCTCTTAATTATGGAGAAATTATTGTGACTTATAGATGAATCAAAACAACATCTGTCGATATCACATGGGTGCAACTGCTATGCGCTTGGTCTGCTGAGAGGATTCACCTCCGCAGGTGACGGTGGCCTTGTAGATATAGATTCCTCGAGCCACCCTCGAGCCGGAATAGTTGGTGAGATTCCAGGTGACGGGAGCGGAGGCATACATGTCGGCCTTGCCGCGGGTTTCAGAGTCCCAGACACGGCGCCCGTTGATGTCGAAAATCTCGATCTTTACAGTGAGGGTCGCGTCAGGACGATTGTGGGTCACATAGAAGTTGGCCTGAGTGAGTGCAGGGTTGGCATCAGAGTATATATCGAAGATTTTGGGAGCCACTTCGGGGTCTACAAAAAAGTCGATCGAGCGCGAAGACTCATTGCCGGCGGTATCCCAGACACGTAGCATAGCGGTGTGGTTGCCTGCCGAGAGCTCAGGGAGCTGATAGCGTATCATGCCGGCGGGTGTACCGTCGTCGTCAGGCGTGAAGCGGCTTGCCACATCTGTGAGATTGATGGAGTCGTCGATGCGGATATTCATCTGGTGGCCTACACCGAGGCCTGAGATATTGATTGCCACATCATCCTTCACACGTGCGATAAGCATCGGGGTTGAGTTGACAATATCGTTGGCGGCAAAGGTCTCGTGGTTGAGGAAGAGATATTCGATCGATGGGGGATTATTGTCAGGCGCCGCGTTGTCGTCGAAGCCATACACGTAGAGGTCACGCGACACACCGATAGCCTCAGCGCCATTGTCGGCCGATGCAAACATCGAGAGAGTGGCGGTGCGGTAGTTGTCGGAGATGTCGGCCGGCATTGAAATCGTTATCTCAAATTGGCCATCTTTCACTGTGGTGCGACCGGCATAAAGGCGTTCGCCCTGCTCGTCAAACACCACTTCCTTCCCCTCATCGCCGCGACCTTTGGAGATATAGCTGCGGTCAGCATCGTAGAGGGTGAGCGAGAGGGAGCCGTTGAAGTCGCTGATGCGATTGCCCGAGGGGTCGCAAATCTCGCCGCGAACCACCGGACGCCCGAGAGCCGGAATTACCGGCTGCGACTCCGGGGAAACTGCCACTCCATCAATTGATGTGAGACGCACATAGTTTTCAGGTGATGCGAGTCGGAGCGCAGGGTCGCAGAAGAGGGTGTAGCGACGCTTATTGTCGCTGGGGGTGTTATTTTTGGTAGCGGAGAAGATTTCGCCGAGGGTGCGGAAGCGGCCATCGGCGTTGCGCATGAACACTTCGCGACCGAATGAGGCCGAGAGATCGCCATTGCGGCTTATGAGAGATGGGCGTGTAGAGGTGAAACAGCCGATTATACCGCCGGCTTCGGTGAGCAGGAGCGACTCCATACCACAGGTGGGCGTGCCGTCGTAGGATCCGAATGTGCAGCAGGCAGAGTAGAAGAAGGGTGCGCGACGCAGATATAAATTGCTGAGCGCAGTAGGGGTGAAGACCCCGTCGCCCGAGAGGGTGTTGATTGAAGCGTGACCGATGTAGGTCCAGAGCACCACACCGTCGTCGAGGTTTGAAAACACTTTTGACTTCGCCTCCTCAGAGGTGCCGTTGACTATATCGTAGGCATCGATGTAGACCTTATTGAAGGTGAAACTGCGTCCCGATTCGGAGCTTCTCATTCCCTCTTCCATCTTGTCAGTCTGGGTCATGTGGTCGCCATTATTCCCATCGTCGGCAAACATCAGTAGCTTGTTGCGCCATTCCCCTTTTTCGGGAGTGAGCATATAGCTTTCGAGACGTTTGACGTAGAGTTCGGCCGAAGCGACAGTTCGGGCAGGTATGCGGCCTATGCCGATATCCATTAGATCAGTGCTTTGGCGCAAACCGGAATTGTCGGCCAACATGGCCATAATATCATCTGAGCAATATGAATAACTGTCGTTGTGGCTGTCGTCGGTCTGCCAGACGGGGAGAGTCAGAGCGGCACTCCCGGCCATGCCGTTGGTGAGGCGACGATGATCGTGAGTGGCACCACCCATGAGCAGAGCGTTGGCAAATTTTCCGCCCGAAGCTTGCGAGCGGTCGTAGAACATCTTCAACATCCGGCGGATGGCACCCACGTCGGGCGACCCGGAGCCAAACTCATTGTAGATATGGGAGTCGAGGACCACGAGCACTTTCATGCCGTCGACCTCAGCGTGGAGGTCGGCAATGCGACGGCTGACGTTGAGGAGAGCCTGCGGGGTGATTATCACCATGTCAGGGGTCTCCTCGGCGTGGATATTCTGGTTGCCGACAGTGCCTACGAGGGCAGGGGAGGGGAGCGATGAGGTCGAAGCTGCTGACCAGAGGGCGTAGTCGCGCTCGCCGGAGTAGTCATTGGACCATCCTATCCCCCCGTCAGGAGCCGGAGAGAGTTTCATTGCCACCGGTCGGCATGGGTCGGTGACATCCCAAACGCGGGTGTCGTCATTAGCATCGGCAATCTTGAAGGAGAGGAGATTGGATGAAAAGGTGATGAAACCTGATTTTGGAGCCTTGAGCGAGGCTGTATAGTTGATGTCGAGCTTGTCGAGGTTGGAGAATTTCACGGTGCCGGAGGTGGAGGCGGAGATCTCCAGGTTGAGGGTGTTGCCCTCCACCGGGAAGGTCTTGCGGATATGACATGTGTCGCCCCAGGCCGAGGTGGCACGTACGCGGTCGTTGGCTGCAGTGGGTAGAGGAGTGCCATTTACAGCGAAACTCAGACGTGTGGGAGCCGAGGGGCTGGTGGCGAAGAAGTCACACTGCATCCACACCGGAGTCCCCTCCACATGGTCTGTGAGGTTGAAGCGGAAGGTCTGCGAGGGGTTCGCACGGAAATCCTCGCCGAGGAGCTGATGGCCGCTCTCAGAGGCTGTATAGCGATCTATTTCGTGGTAGAGTCGGGCTGTGTAGGTGGTTGCGGCCCCGGAGTCAGGTGCTCTGCCTTCGGTGGGGATGGCAATATCCTGTGCTTCACCCGAATCGGTCAGGAAATAGTAGCCATAGGAGGTGTAGGGGTTGAAGGTGTGGAGATACTGCTTGAAGATATTGTTGAAACTCCACTCCTCAGGTCCTTGGGCATAGAACACGATACCGGCTCCGGTGACTTCAGCCGCTACCGGAGGGAGATCGTCGATATAATTTTCCCGGGAGAGGAGATCGGAGATGCGTTTTCCGCCATATCCATAGATTCTTACCGCTGTAGGATCAGAAAAGCCCCACGAGCGGAGTTGGGAGAGGGTGATCAGGTGGGGGCCTGACTCTTTGACACTGATTTTCACCCATCTTCCCTCGGCGAGACGCGACGAGGAGGCGTAGGTGTCAGTGCTGAAAGCCGCCGCGCCAAAGGGGAGGCAGAGCAGTGCCACAAGTGCTATTATATAATAGGAGAGTCTCTTCATGATATAGTGTGAATCCTTGATAGTCAGATTGGTATTGTGCTGTGTCCGGAGTGGCGGTCACTCCGGTTGCTTTAACGGAAGGGATTAGAGCGAACTCTATCTGATAATTAACGCAAAAAACCGGTATTTATTGTGGTAAAGTGGCCGTTGTGTAGAGGATTGTGGCGGAATGTGGACTGCTATTGTGGCGATGCGGTGCTCCCGGAGGCGAATTTTTGCCACTCCTCGGCTGTGCCCGAAAAGGCATTGATATCTACCGGGGTTTCAATCCCTTTCACTTTTCCGTTGTGGGTGCCCTGCCAGAGAGTCCACTTGATATCCTTTGGTTCATCTACGAGGGAACAGATCCAGAGGGGGTAGCCCTCAAGATTGGCGCGGATGAAGCGGGAGTGGCCATTTTTGTTGGAGTAGAGCATTACTCTATGTCCGTGGTTCTCAAGATGCTCTATAAGTTCATTGAGCCGGTTGAGCACTATGGGGGTGGGGTGGCTCGTAGGGTTGCTCCACTGCTCGACATCGATTGCAAGAGGTAGATCCATCTCGCGTCCCTGGATCGAATTGAGGAAGTTGAGGCCCTGCATATAGCCGGGGGTGTCGAATCGGAAGAAATGGTATGCTCCCACTTTAAGCCCCGCCTCGCGTGCGCGCCTGACATTTTCGATAAACTTGCGATCCTTGAACGTGCCACCCTCGGTGGCCTTAATTATCACAAAGGAAAAACCCTCAGCCGCCAGCGCCTCGAAGTCAATCTCGCCATTATGGGAGCTGATATCGACACCGACAATACCATATCGGCTCCGGTCAGGGTATTGCTGGAGGGCACCCTCGTTGTGTGAACAGGATGCAAGAAAATGGAGTATGATTGATAGGAACAGAAATCGTGAAAATGTCACCGCCTATATGATTTTGAATACGAAATTACAAAAAATCTTTCAAAATCCCAAATGGAAGCTGTTATAAAGGGTTAAAGAGATGGAGTTGTTCTGAGAAATATTATTTAGACTCCCATAATTCATGTAATATCTCTGCTGGAATAGTTATATCAAGTGTGTTACGTTGATTTTTTTTGTACTTGCTACCCATACCGAAAGCAAACGCCATCTGGTCTTTTATCACCTTATCGTCACTGGGCTGCAGTTTAATTATTAGCAGATAATGAGCGTTCATACAGAGGTCATCAATTTTGATATTCCAAAAACGATGTCTTTCAATCAAAGCTTTAGAAATTTTGCTATTTGAGAAATAGACCGTTTGAATGATGGATTCTTCATCAGAAAAGTTGCGTTTTGGATACCATGAAAATCAGGATCACATTATATCTTCAGCCTTAATCTCAGTAAGAGTATCTTCATTCAGCGAGGAAAGAGATGATGAGGCAAGGCGTTTTGCTTGTCGCTCCAGAGTCTTCTCAAAGAGATTACGAACGAAACGAGCATTACCGAAATTCTTATCCTTATTGGCTACAGCTTCAGTCATAACATTGTGAACAGCGGCTTCGGCTTGTTCGGTCATGCGGTAGTCGAACTTAGAGAGATTGAACTTGTAGATATGAATGAGTTCTTCTGCAGAATAATCTTCGAAATGGATATAGCGATTAAAGCGCGACTGTAATCCAGGATTAGAATCAATAAACTGCTTCATTTCCTCGGAGTAACCTGCAAGAATTACTACAAGGCGGTCGCGGTTGTCTTCCATACGTTTAAGTAGAGTAGAAATAGCTTCAGAGCCAAAGTCATTGCCTCCTCCATTCTGAACAAGGGAGTAAGCTTCGTCGATGAAAAGAACACCGTCGAGAGCTGTGTCAATAATCTTATTGGTTTTGACAGCAGTCTGTCCGACATACTCGGCGACGAGACCCGAACGGTCGGTTTCTACAAGATGCCCCTTGCTAAGAATCCCTAATTTTGTGTAGATTTGAGCTACAAGACGAGCAACGGTTGTTTTTCCAGTTCCCGGATTGCCGGTAAAAACGCAGTGATAAGAAATATCAGGGGAATTTAAGCCCTTTGCAGTACGAACTTTCTGAATTTTTGCGAAATTATAGATATTTTCAATTTCGGTCTTCACGCCAGAAAGACCAATAAGATTTTCCAATTCATCCAATGGATTGGAAATGGATTTTGAGCTACTTTTTTTAGGTTTAGTTATGGGAAGGGGATCAATGTCTTCTATGGAGTCAACAGAAGTTCTTCCATCACGAAGAAATTCATCCAATGAGAGAGAGTCCATAAGTACTTCGCGTGGTTGTGCTCCTTTTGCAGGGCCAACAATACCGGCCATCTCTAATTGGTCCATTATTTTACCGGCGCGGTTGTATCCTAACCCAAATCTACGTTGAATCGAAGAGGTACTTGCAATGTTTGAGGAAACGACAAATTTTGCAACATCCACAAATAAGGAATCAACATCGGCAGGAAGCGAAATAGTCTTAGAGGTACTATTGAATTTTGTTATCGAGACTCCTCCATTCTGAGTAAAGGTCAAAATATTGGTCAGCCATTTTTGTTCAGTGTCGGACAATCTTCCATCAGCTCTTGCAATAAGCATTGCATAGCGATAAAGCAGGATTGCCCAATTTCTGACGATTTCATCGTCTACTCCTTCATGTCGAAGCATTTCAACGAGTAGGAATTTGTTCGGGTCAAATTCAACGTGCAAATTGTTCTTAAAAACTTTGTAAGCGTCAGTAAGAACTTGTTGCCCCTTAGGAGAGCGAAGCATCTCCTCATCATTCCAGATATCGTTATCAGGAAGTAAAATGCGAGATAGTATTATACCAATTGCTCGACCTTCGTCAGTAGACATTTCCGCACGATGACCTAATCCCTCAAAACATTTAATAAGATCAGAAACAGCGAGAAACCCCAAGCGGCTATCAATTTTGTCTCCACCAATTTTTATCTCTTTGGCTTGATCAAGCTGACGTTGATTGTCAAGTGCTTCCAAAACTTGCTTGTTCGCGGACATTGAAATAAGACTGTTAAATAGCTTGTCAGAAGCATTTATAACGTCCGCTAAACTATATTCTGATGATTCGCCCGACAAGCAAATGGAAGGAGGTAAATCGGGGGTATTATCCTGTTCCTCTACAGAGATATTCTTAGGATCAAAGTTAACTGCGAACCGATTGAAGTTCGTACAAAAGCGGTCGGCTGAAACGGCGTTGCTAACATGAAAAACGACTGATTGATACCCCTTAATGGTAACGTTAATAACACCATATTTGACTACAGCAACCTGGCGATTGTTTGAATAACGTTTATCGGGGGTGCCGTTTTTGTTGACGTACTGCCACGTTGATCCTATTTTTTCTGCGTCTGTAGGGAAGATAGATGGTTCATTGAAACGTAGGCTAGAATAAACGACTGAGATATTTTTGTAATCAATAATATCAAATTTGCTTGGAGTCTGAGAAAGAATGGCAAATTCGGGGTAAAGATACAATAAGAGACTTCCGAAAGGAAGAACAGGAACATCATAGATAGTTTTGATGTAATTGAAAACACCAACACCTAAATTTATCTCCTTTCGGTTAACCAAAGTGGCAGCAGAAGATTTATTTTCGATATTTTGGGTCCTGGAAATTTGAAGCCAAATCTTTTGAGCTGTAAGTAATGACTCGAACGATTGGCACATATTCTCATATAGTGAAAGTTCTTGGGGGCTGACGGAAGAGTCCGCGTTATATTCGGTAGCATCGAGCTTCATTCGGAGAGAATTCAACTCAGCGGTATGCGAATCAATGAGATCAGCATTCTTTCGAGGTTTTTTACTGAGTTTCGCGATAATAAGTTCTTCATCCTCTATTGAATCAATAGTTTCAATAGTTGTGATGAAGTTAGTTAATATACGCTTGTGCCTATCGTCCGTAGAGGTCGCAAGGGCTTGTTTTGCGTCAGCAATGAAAGATGGGCTTTCATTTTTGCCATCGAATTTCTTACCGTAATATTTTTTGCGATTAGAAAAATTAGCCCAAGTGCCTGCTGCGAAAATAATAGTTCCAATGAGCCCAATGGGGGCAAAAGGTAAACAAACAAAAGCTGCGAAAGCGCATAATATCCCTGTAAAGGTATATGCTCCCTTGGAGTGGATTGATGGAGTAGAAGCAGGTTGGGAGTAACGAACTTTAGGAACAGAAGAAACTCCGATTCTTTTTCTGTTATAAAACCCTGTTCCGGGAATACCAGTGTTAAGGTATGTGCCATTGTTGCCGAACGTCATACTTGCGCCTCGAACACCAATAGAAGTGTTGATACCGTTCTTTGAGATATTCATAAATACGCCCGGTGCGACCTTAACACGTTTACTATATCGCCATGCCATAGGAATTCAGATTTTAGTTTCAGATTTCTTTTTCTTAAGTTTTTCCACTGTTTGTAAATAACTGGCAGTAATCACTCCGGAAGGCAAAGCAATAATCGCAACACCGACAAGAGATGATAGCATGCTGATTATCTTTCCAATGTCATTATGTGGATAGACGTCTCCATATCCAACTGTTGTCAAAGCTGAGGTTGCCCAATATAGAGCATCGAAGAATGTCTCGAACTTATCATCGACTGTAAACATCAATAAAGCGGTCAGGAGTATGTAAAATACGGCAAGGGTAAGAACCGACAGAAGAACTGACCGCTGCTCTTTGAGAACGTTCATGAGGATAGCCAGTTCCTTTGAGTATCTACCGAATTTTAGAAGTCTAAAAATTTTGAAAAGTCGGGTAATTCGGAAGAGATGGAAAGCTTCGTTGATAACTGAAAATGTAGGCAATATTGAAAGCAAATCAATAATTGCCATGGGTGTTAAAGGATAGAGTATAAAACTCCAAACACCTTTTTTTATCTTAAAATCAGCAGTCATCCATCGTAGAATATAATCAAGAATAAAAAGGCTTACACATGAATATTCAAGAACTGCAAAGAAAGTAGTGTAATCACGAAAAGCCAGAGGCACGAGACTCAGTATAATGGCAGTAAGTTGGAAATAGTCGTAAATACGGCTAACTCTTGAGCTGTTGTTATTATACGGTGTAACAATTAAATATATGCGATGGCGTAAATGATTCATAACCCAGTCATATACTGATAAAAAAACTCCTCCACAGTATCTGAAAGCAATTAAAGCCTGTGACAAATGGAAATGAATTTTTTTAATTTCGGCTCTTGCTGATTGGTCTGTTTTAGTAGTTGTCTTACTGAACTACAAAGTTACTAAATATTTATGGAACACATAAAAAATTATAACATTACATGAAAAGCTGACTTTGCGTGCCTAATCAATTTTTTGCGCCGCCACTTAACCAAAAAGTTCTGAATGAGAACCAAGACGCAGGACTGCTATTTGCTTTTCAGACTCATCTATCCAAATTAGAAGAAAATCGCCTTCAACATGACATTCCATACAACCCTTATAGTTCCCTTTTAGCATGTGCGGACTAAATTCTTCTGGTATTGAAATTTCATCGCGAAGCATCTGAAGAATTTGTAGCACTTTGGACATTTTCTTTGGCTGATTGCGATATTTTTTTGCGTCTTTCTTATATTGACTTGTAAAGCGAATGACTTTCATAATCCCATAGACTTATACATCGCCTCAAGGTTTGAAACATCAAGATCTCCCTGCAATTTTCCGGATTTGGCTTCTTCAATGGCGGCTTGGGTAGTTGAATTTGGCTCGGAATAAGCCAGCTCCAACAACGCACATTCTACAAAGTTATTGAGACTGCGATTCTGTTTGCGGGCCATCTTTTTGAGTCGTTCAATCAGTTCCACGGGCAAACGGAAACTCTGGGCTTTTTTCTGAATTGCTATATCCATAATGAATTATTTTGTGTGCAAAATAAATACATTTATATTACAAATGAAAGAGATTTAATAATTTTTTTTGGATACATCAGAACCCCTCATTAGAATGATTCGCAAGGGAGCATGGTGAGAGAAATCAATATTTTACGACAAAGCAAAGGCGCAATCTGCAGTTTGTGCAAATTGCGCTAAATGGTGTTGTGGTATTCCCGTAGGGAGTCGAACCCTAATCGTCGGAACCGGAA
>CAZUEY010000020.1:0-30738 GCA_964619395.1 uncultured Staphylococcus sp.
CTGCTCAATGGCTGACCGCCTCAGCGTTAACATATATTATGGGACAGGCTCTTAAGCCAATTGTTAATTATTATTAAATTTAAATAGGTCAAGGGTATTCATATTGTTAAATATGCCTCATTTCCAAAAGGTATATAGGAAAAAATTGGTATAATGTGATAAGAAATTGGTAACTTTGTGGTTTGTAAATGGAAAGCCCACAGCGGGCGGGTTCATAAAGATACCTACAATTTCTTGCAAAACACACCTGATTTTTTTTGAATCTCAAAAGTAGCGTTACAGTTATGAGAGGAGTTCTTTCAATTGCCGGAATAAAATCCATTATGGCAATTCTTCTTATCACATTGGGTATAAGCGAAATATCCGCTCAAAAAGTTGCTCTGAAAACCAACCTCCTAAGTGATGCCACCGCAAATGTAAGCCTCGGTGGCGAAGTCGTTGTGGCTCCCCGTTGGTCAATAGACCTTGCGTGGCAGCTTAACAACTGGTCATTTGACAATGGCAAACGATGGAAGCACTGGTTTGTGCAGCCCGAAGCCCGATATTGGCTTTGCGATGCCTTCAACGGCCATTTCTTCGGGATGCACCTCATAGGGGGCAAATACAACGTAGGCCATATTGACATCCCCCTCAACTTTCTTGGCAGCAACTTCAAGTTGCTGAAGGACAACCGCTATCAAGGGTGGGGTGCCGGCTCAGGTATTGCCTACGGCTACAGCTGGCCCCTCGCAAAGCACTGGAACTTTGAGGCAGAAATAGGCCTCGGCTATATCTTCACCCGCTTCGACCGCTTCGAGTGTGCCGGTTGTGGACGTAAAGTAGAGTCAGACCGCACTCACCACTACTTTGGCCCTACGAAGGTCGCTCTCAACCTCGTGTATATCTTCTAAACACCACCCCGCCATGAAACGTCAATTACTTCTCCCCCTTCTCTTACTCGCCGGGCTCATTGCTGCGGCGCAAGGGTCTGTGGTCTCCCCGGCAGCCGCTCCGGCTCTGTCGATGGTGGAAGGCATGATCAACGTTGAGATGCGTCTGAATCTCAGCGATATCCCTGTAAAATCAAGCGAGGTGGTCATTGTGGAGCCCTACCTTGTAAATGGCTCTGACACTCTTGCCCTTGGCTCCGTAGGGGTCTTTGGCCGCCGACGCTTAATTCAGTTTGAACGCGGCCTAAATGGCAATGTCACCACCCCTGACATCGTGGTAAAAGCCTCCGAAGCCACCCCTGACTTCCTCTTCACTACCCAAGTGCCCTACAGCGACTGGATGGATGGCGCTACCCTGAATATGAAGATGAACACCTACGGCTGCGCCAACTGCTCCAAGGGTGAGACTCTCTATGTAGAGGGAATCGAAAAATGGTTCTCACCTCGCACCTCCATTACGCCTGACATGCTTATCTATCTCCGCCCGATGGTAGAGAGAGTAAAGGTTCGCGACATAAACGGAAGCGCCAAGATCGACTTCCCGGTCAACAGCACACTCCTCATCGAGGACTTCCGCAACAATTTCGCCGAGCTAACCGGCATACGCCAGAGCATCGACAGCGTGCGCGACAACGCCGACGCTACAATTCATGGCATCACAATCTGCGGCTATGCCTCACCTGAGGGTTCCTACGCCAACAACGAGCGCCTCGCCAAGGGGCGTGCAGAGGCGGTAGTCGACTATGTGCGCCGCATCTATGCCTTCCCCGACTCGCTCATCAAGGCTTCATCGGTAGCAGAAGACTGGACAGGACTCCGGCAATGGGTGGAGAGTAGCAACCTCGAGCACCGTACGGAAATCCTTGCCATAATCGACGACCCGGGGCTCACTCCCGATGAGCGCGACGGAAGAATGGCCAAGCTCTTCCCATCGGAGTATGCCACGCTGCTCAACACCGTCTACCCGGGCCTTCGCCACACCGACTACAACATCAACTACTCCATCCGCTCCTACAGCGACCCCGCCGAGATCCTCGCCGTGTTGAAGACTCGCCCCGGCAACCTGAGTCTCGATGAGCTCTTCGTCGCCGCCCAGACCCTCGATCCCTCATCTGAGGATTTCCGCGAACTCTTTGAGGTGGCCGTGCGCTTGCACCCTTCCGATCCTGTTGCCAACCTCAATGCTGCAAACACTGCCCTGCTCCGCTCCGACACCAAGGCAGCCCGCGCTTATCTCGATAAGGCCGGTAGCTCTCCGGAGGCAATCTACACCCGCGGTGTGCTGGCGCTCATGGAGAAAAACTACGATGAGGCAGCTACACTGCTCAATGAAGCAAAAAACGCAGGTATCACGCAGGCCGACGCAATGCTTCTCCAGACTGCCACAATGCAACAATATGATAATGCTCGTAGCAAAAACAACTGATTATTACCAAAATAAGAAAAACAAATAAAATCATAACACAATCTTTACAATGAAAACCAAGCTTTACATTGGTGTTATCGCAGCCGCTCTCACCCTCTCGGCCTGTTCCAACGACCACATCGGATCGATGGATGACCAGAAGGTGGAATACGATCAGATGCGCTATATCGCAGTGCAGATCGGAGCCCCCCGCGATGCCCAATCACGTGCGTTCGAGAATGGTGCTCTCAATGAGAGCTATATCAACCGTCTCGACTTCTTCTTCTACGATGCTTTAGGCAACCCCACCTCTACCCCTCTCTCCATGTCGGAGGCAGAGATTTCCGCTAAAGGCACCTTCGGCGACCCCGATCCTAACCCCTCCGGGAGCAATGTGACCCGTATCTATACCTCCGTGGTTCCCGTGGCTCTGACCCAGGGTCAGAACCTCCCCTCGCAGATAATCTGCGTGGTCAACGGTGTGGAAAGTGGTGTCAACGAAATCAAGTCGCTCCCCTTGGCCGACCTCATCGACATCCAGCGCACCTATTTCAGCAATCAGAGCTGCTTCGTGATGACCAACTCTGTCTACTATGGTCGCGATATTGTCACCGGCCAGACCAACCAGCGACTCTGCGCTACCCCAATCAATGCCACCACCCAGCTCTTCGGCACCAAGGAGGCAGCTCAAAAAGCTATCTCAAATGCCTCTACAAATGCCAACGCCATCGTCGACATCTACGTGGAGCGTGTAGCAGCCAAAGTGGGTCTCACCCTCAACAAAGCTTCCATACAGCCCTACACTCTCAAAACTGCTGACGGCGCTGAGGTGAGCCTTCAGTTCGAACCCAAATACTGGGCTATGAACGCTACCGACAAGTCGATCTACCTCACCAAACGCTTTGGCGTGGAGACAACCAACGGCACTGAGACTACTATCAACAAGCTCCCCACATTTGATCAGATCAACACAGCCCTCACCGGCGGAGGCTTCACCAACTGGAACGATGCTGCAAACCACCGCAGCTACTGGGGTACTTCACCCTCTTATTTCGCCAATAACTATCCTGATGTGTCAGACGATGTCAACGACCTCGTAGAGCCTTCACATGCCGATGATTTCGAGCCTCGCTATTATTCCTACAACGAGCTCGACTCCCGCTCAAAGCTCGGCATTGCAAGTCAGGCTATCGCAGCTCAGGATGGGTCATTTGTCACCGGCTACACCACCGGCACTAACAACGGATATGCCCGAGAGGCTGCTACCGGATTTATCTATACCCGCGAGACCACAGTTTCAAAGGCCCGCATCAACGATGTCAACAACAGCAACCCTGCTGCTGCCGTCGCATCAGCGGTGATCGTAGGTAAGTATACCGTTACCGGCGCAAACACTGAGGGTGGCACCTTCTATATCGACCGAAACACCGGCGAGGGTGGCACTTACTACGGCTCAGCGGCAGCTGTCATCAGGGCCCTTGCCACCCGCCAGTCCATAGTGTTTGAAGATAATGCCGGCAAGACTCCCTCAGGTGCTTCCGTCTTCTCTCTGGAGCACCCCAAAGCTGATGTGCGCACCAAAGCGCAGACTAAACTCGTGGGTCGTCTCGTCACCCTGCAGATCACTTCGCTCCCCAATGACCGCCACCTATATTATTATGCAATGAATGGTGATGGCACAGGTGGGTATGTCGAAATCACAACCGACAACCTTGTGGATGTCAATGCCCAGCTCCTCTCCGTTGGTTACATGGATAAATTTGCAGAGGGTCTCGCTTTCTACAGCATCCCCATCCGTCACCTCAACTGGAACGATGCATTCTATATCACGAAATGGACTGAGGAAGTCGAGGAGGAAGGCGAAACCACAACTGTAGAACATGAGAAGCCTGTTGGTGTCTACGACTGGGCTTCGATGACCACCGGCTCTCTCGGTGTAGTCCGCAACCACGTCTACAATCTCAACATCAACTCCATCTCCGGCCTTGGCACCGCACTCCGCGACCCTGACCAGCCTATCGTACCCGCCAAAGAGGAGGCCAACCAGTTTATTGCTGCGCGTCTCAACATCCTGGCCTGGAACGTGGCTAACACCTGGAGTGTGGACCTCTGATCTCTGATACTACTATCCCGGAAAATCAAAAAAACATCCTTTTAACCCTATAATAGGCAACGGTGGGAAGATACCCCGCCGAGGGTGTCGATCCCGCCGTTGCTTTTTTAATTTTCAAATTATTCTTCCAACATTTCTCTCCCCTCTCTCCCGATCCCCTTTCGTGAGGCGGATCATCGCAGCGCTCATCTCCCCACAGCGCCCCTTTTTCTGAAATCTCTACGGAAAGGCCACCCGGCAATCCGACCACATATATTATATATAGCTTACTTATTATATATAGCTTACTTCTTACGATGAACCAAGCCTTCAGACACATACTACTACGGCTCCTTACTATAGCCACAGCCCTCCTCGCTGTCTCCTGCGATATCGACGACACTGCCGGCGACTGCTCCGTACACTATAAAATTCCCTTCACTTTCACCAAAAATATCCATAATGAAGATGCCTTCCGCCCGCAGGTCAGCAGCGTGACGCTCTATGTCTACGACATGGCCGGCAATCTCGTGCTGCGCAAGAACGAGAGCGGAGAAATCCTCAAACAACCCGGCTATGCAATGGAGCTCGACCTCCAGCCAGGCAAATATTCGATGCTCGCCTGGTGTGAAGGAGACCCTACTTTCACCCCCGCCACCTTCTTCTCTATCGGTAGCGACGACTCAGACATCACCCGCCTTTCGGCCACCCTTCCGCTCGACGGAAGTGGCAGCGACCTCAGTTGCGGCCGCGACATCGTCCCTCTCTTTCATGGCTACAATCCCTCAGTTGAGCTCCCGGCCACCTATGGCGATGTGCTACTCCCGGCGATTGACCTGATGAAGGACACCAATATACTTAATGTATCCATTGAAAATATCGACGGCACCGAGATTTCGCCTGATGCCATTTCGATCTTCATTGAGTCTGACAACAGCCGGCTTAACTGGGACAATTCCCTCAATGGCAATTTATCGTTCAGCCACCGACCCTGGTGCGTGACACCATTCTCCTCGATCCGAGGAGATGAGAGTGCCTCGCGTGCCGATGGTGCCTCAGATACTCACACCATCACCGGCCTACTGGCTGAATTCACCACCGGCCGACTGATGGTAGACCGCAAACCCATCCTTGTCATACGCCGCACAGCCGACAACCACGATGTGCGCCTCGACCTCGTCAAACTCCTCTGCATGGTGCGCGGACACTACAACGGAGGCTACTCCGACCAGGAATATCTCGACCGCATGGACTTCCACGAACTCACCTTCTTTGTGGATGCCAGCCTCAACTGGTATACCGCAGGTGGAATCCTTATCAATGGTTGGAATGTGGTGCCACCCCAAGATGTCGACATCTGATCCCACACATTTTCCCTGACCCTCTCCCTTCCCTCTCCCGAACTTCCCTTATAGAAATATGCACTCAATTGTCAAATACCTTCTGCCACTAAGGCTTATATCGGTAGTCGCGGCCATGCTTTTCATTTCGGCATGCGACTCAGACTCGTTGCGCCCGGGCGAAGATGATGTTGACAATCCCGCCGATGGTGTCACCATAGAATTCACCATGCTGACGCGCAATGCCGAAACGGGCCACACCTCGCGCACTCTTATCCCTCCCACAGGCACACCACAGATAGGCTACAGAGCAGAAAACTTCCTCGATCTCGACAATATCACCTTTCTCCTCTTCGACTCCGAACAGAAGTTGCTGCGCAAGCTTACCGCTGAGGTCAGTGTGGTCAACGATGGCTCAGGGCCTTACGTGAAATATAGCGTCCGCACCTTCATCCACGACAACTACTTCCTTAAAGCTACCTCCGAATATATCACCTTCACAATCGTAGCTATTGGGAATCAGGCAGGATTGTCGCCTGAAAATTTCGACTACCATATAGGGCAAAGCCTTGAAGATATCTTCAATCAGGCCAAAGTGGCTACCTTTGCCTTCCCCGTAAGCAATAATAGTCAGGGGACATGGATACCCACGATCGCACCTGTAGAGGGGCTGCAGGCCGCCCATATCCCAATGTCAGGTATGCAGACATTCACCGTGAAGGTGGCGAGTCTCCGCTCAAGCAGTCCTGACCGCCCTTATCAGCTCTCTTCAGGCACCTCCCCGAAATACCTTAACATGCTCCGCGCAGTTGCCAAAATCGAAATCATCGACAAGATATTTCCCGGCATTGCGGAAGATGCCGACTTCACAATCGAGAAAGCAGAGCTGGTAGGACATACCACCCGTGGCTCCATGCTCCCGGATTTTTCACAATGGCAGACAGATCTGGAGACACAGTATGTCACTGCCCCCTCAGTTCCTGCCTCAGCGCAATATATTGGTGCAGAGCCCACCTCAGGATTTAACCTCCCTGATAGTGACATCGATGCGGTTCAAACCTTCTTCATCGACACTGAAGCTACCGCCCTTCGCAACGATGGTTGCAAGGTTCTCTCATGCTACCTCACCGAGTATGATCCGGAGTCGCGGGGAATCGTCCCGCCGATGTGGATACGCCTCACACTGAAGTCGCTCTCCACCGGAAAAATCTCTACCCGCCGTCTTGAGGTAGCCTCCTACACCGGCGGCATCGCCGGCGAGCCCCTACAGATACTTCGCAACAATATCTACCGCTACCAGATCACTGGTGCCAACGATATCAGTCTTGACATCCAGCCATTTGCCAACCTCGAACTGACATTCGGCTTCGGCCTCATGCGCGACTCCCGAGGCGATCTCATGGTGCTCCCCGACAAAGACGGGAACTATCCTGACTACTTCATAGAGTTCTTGAAGACCCACAGTTTCCCCTGCGTGATTGACGAAGATGGCAACCTCACCACCGAACCTATAAAGCTCGAAAAGGGCGACTATTATGCCATTGTGGTAGGCGAAAATGAGGATATGACCCACGCCGAAATCTGGATCAAAGACAGCGAAGAATACCATGTGCTTTCCAATTTCGGCTCTGTGGTTGAGAGTCAATATTGCGGTGCTCGCCTTGTAGAGTCGTTCTATGGCAATAATGAATCCGAACGCTTCCTCAAAGATATATACGGCTACCGGAGAGTACATCATTTCACCAACCATAATTCCATAGTGCGCGATCCCGTTGACGACGGGCTCCTCTTCTGCTATATCATAGACTTCCAGCAGGAGGATGAGATCCGCCGCTACTATGAAGTGGAGTCGTGGGACGAGTCTACCCTTACCGGATGGATCATCCTCAAATCTGAGGATGGCACCGAGACCGGATTTCAGCAAATCACATCTGAAGGAACTCTCGGGGAGACCAGACCTCTAAACTAACCTCTCTCGAATCGGAAAAATGAATCGACATAATTTCTCCATATACAACCTATTGGTCCTCTTGATGGTCCTGCCGGTACTGCTGATGGTCTCCTGTCGCGACGAGGAGCTCGGCGACTACGGTGTTCCGGGTGAAGGGGAGGCACTCCTCAATCTTGAGGCTGCCTTCTCGCCATTTGCCGGCGCCAACCTCTCGCGCTCCTCCGGAAGCGCCCCGGCAAGAGGCTTCAACAGCATTTCTGATATTGTCATCCTTACCTTTTCGGCCGACGATGAGAAGCTCGTCGACATCTCCGAACCACGCTATTTCGATGTGAAGGATGAGACCCGAGTCGACGACAACGCCAGCAACAACTCAACGGCCGAGGCCGACACCAAAACAGTCTCCAACCTGACACTGAAGATACCCCAAGGGAGATATTATATCGTTGCGGTGGCCAACTGCGGCCGGTATCAGAGCCATGAAGACGGCTCCATCACCATACTGAAGACATCTCTCGAAAAGTTGGAAGAAAATGATAATTTCGCGATCGGCCGCTTCACCCTCAGCGAACTCCGCTCTATGCCTGTGTTTTGGGAAAGCGATGATTATGCCAACAACCGCGAGATGATGGGCTATTTCTCCACGATAGATTCTTCGGTTCCCACAGCCGAAAGAAGTTTCGATGCGGTCAATGTCAACCGATCAAATATGCGTCTGAGAGCGTGGCTGCGCCGCTGCGCATCGAAAATCACCGTGGATTTCGACGGCTCCTCGCTCTCGGAAAATATCAGTATATTCATCAAGGATATCCGGGTGAGAGACCTGGCCAAGAGCTGCACCTTAGGTTTCGGGGCTCCCAACTCCTCTGAGGAAAACGCCGTGGATTTCAACAATCATCCTTCCGGCGAAGATGACCTTCTCTCCTCCGACGGGTCGTTTATTGAGATTGGTAAGGGAGAATATTACCCCGAGTGGCCGTGCATCACAAAACAATCGCCCTACATCCTCGAGGCTGATGGCGTCACAAAGAAGAATCTCCATAGTCAGGACTCCCCCTGCGTTTATTTCTACGAAAACATGCAGGCAACGCGTGAAGGCTACAACCGCTCCCCCGTCCCCGATCTCGAGCAGGGAGGCGTGGCCGAAGGGTATAACCCCAAAGATGGTGTCCCCAACGGAACATTTGTCGAGGTGACTGCCCACTATGTCTCGGAGGTCAACAACCAAAGCCGGGAGGAGGATATCACCTACCGCTTCATGCTGGGGAAGAATGTGACCGACAATTTTGATGCCGAAAGAAATTTCCACTACAAACTGACTCTGAAATTTCTCGGTAAAGCCAACGAATATCATTGGCACATCGACTATGCCCGTCAGGAAGGCTTCAAGGTCCCCAACCCATGGTATGTATCCTATGTCTACAACCATGATGCCTACCTCCCCTTCGAATTTGATCTCGACGAGGATTGGGAAGTGGTTGACATGACGGCAAAAATCGTCTCCAACCCCTGGTATCCGACCACCATCAGCGATAGCGGCGAGGGCTTTGACTCCGAATTGACCGATCCCGACTATGAGATAACTCCTACTACTCCCGACGGCGACTCCGACTATCCCTACAAGACAGCCGACAATAAATATACAGGCAACGGATTTCTCTCGCTTCGCGCTCCGAGCGGGGAGACTGTTCTTACAGACACCCGTGTGGGCACACCATGGAATGGTTATAATGATCCGAATGCCAACAGGATAAACCAGAATTATTTTGACGGCATAGAAGCCGGCGTGGATGCCGACGGCAATGCAGTCACTCCGGTGAATCATGGCGAAAGGGTCATCATAAAAGACACTTACCCATCCACCGAAGGTACGGAGAGGGAAAAGATATCTGTTAAGAAAACCCACGACTCCTACTCTATCAACATCCCCCTCTTCACACGTGAAAAGGCACTCATAAAGCCCACCGGTTACACCGGGAGCAATCCGTTTGTAGGCTATCAGCGTGTGGCCAAGATAGAGCTTAAGGCTACCGTCAGGAAAAAGGATGATCACAACCTGACACGCGCTTTCAGCTCAAAGGTCAATGTCGTGCAGGTGCGCCGTGTGGTCAACCCCATCGGTGTCTACCGTCGCACCGGCAATTATGAACCCTTCCATGTCAACCTCAAATATCTCAACTCAGAGCGCGCGGATGGATATTTCACATCCATTATCTCGCGCGGTCCCTGGATGGCAGATATTATTGGCGACAAAAACTTCATCACACTCGACGGAAAGCAACGTGTGGTAGGCCCGTCGCGCAGCGAGATCGACTTCACGATCAAATTCAACCGCATGGGAGGTGAAGGCAATAAAAATGCCGTCATCCGGATAAAGTATCACAACTACACATGTACCCACCTGATATTCGTGCGACAGGGCTACGCGGCTCAAGCCATCTGCGATGGTGGTCCGGTGTTCAACAATCCCAACGCCCCTGCTACGGTATGGGAGACATGCAATATGATAGCCGGCAATAAGATGGCCGACGACCCCCGCGATGAGGGCTCGCTTTTCAAATACGGAAGCGTGGAGGCATTCTCATCCATCGACAATATCTATACAGATGCCGCCGGTAATCCTATCTACAGCGAGCAGTCACGCTCGGGATTCACTCCCCACGAGACTCTCACCATCCTCAACGCCGATGGCAGCGTCAACACGGCAAAAAACCAATGGACACAGGTCTATAAAAACATGGCGGGATTCTCGGTTGCCAAAACCACTGATGGCAGCCCCATGATGATATCCCATGCAGCCACCATGCGCGACTTCGAGCAACTTTATCTTGCAAAAAATATTCAGTTTGGCTACGGTGTACTTTATGCCGATGGAGCCACTGAAACCCAATCGACTCTGGAGATGGTAAACGGATGGTATCGCGACGACCCCTCTCCCGATAAAAACAAAAAGGGGATGCGAGGCATCTTCGCCTACCACCGGGATCCTGAAAACAACGACAATCCCCTCAACGGACGCAACATATTTCTCCCTATCGGGCGCTCCGGATATGGACACCGAAAAAATGCACGCGAGGACAACAACAATAACTACAATGGCAAAGGTATCCTGCGATATTCCGTGTCGCGAGCCGTCCCCGCTTATGAGTATGGCGGTGTCTACCAGAAATTCCAGCATGTCTCACCGCTGTTTGAATTCCTCTACCGCCGCATGGGAGCCATCTATTGGGCCCGGACGCAGACCCCCCTCAAGAGCTACCTTACATGGAATGGCATGACTGAGGATGATGCCAAGTCCGGTGCCGGAGGGATCGACCTCAACTATTTCTCGTTTGATGTCAACTCAATAGTTATCGACGCCCTCGACAATGGAGGCGACGCTTGCTTCGTCCGCACCGTCAAAAGCAGCGCCGGCGACTGACAGGCTGTCAGGTCAAAGCCCCGGTCAGTTTAACATTTCCCGAGAGCCGGCGGTGAGAGCCCGCGGCGCTGTAAGTTAAAAATCGTTGGCTGATTTTTTGTGTTTTACAACATATTATCGTAATTTTGCGCGAATAATTAACAAATTAACAGGTTCGTAGCATGGTTTTGGCTTCATTTCGTCAGAGAAATGAGGTTAAACCCTATCACTAAACCATCTCTATATCAAGAAATCACCGACATGAGTTTCCCACTTAGAAGTGCAGCAAGCACCGAAGGACGCCGCATGGCCGGAGCGCGTGCACTCTGGCGTGCAAATGGCATGAAAGAGGAGCAGATAGGTAAGCCTATCATTGCGATAGTCAACTCTTTCACACAGTTTGTCCCCGGTCATACACATCTCCACGAGATAGGACAGATAGTAAAAAAAGAAATTGAAAAACTCGGCTGCTTCGCTGCTGAGTTCAACACTATAGCCATCGACGACGGTATCGCCATGGGTCACGACGGTATGCTCTATTCACTCCCGTCGCGCGATCTTATTGCCGATTCCATCGAGTATATGGTCAACGCCCATAAGGCCGATGCCATGGTGTGCATCTCCAACTGCGACAAGATCACTCCGGGAATGCTCATGGCAGCTATGCGCCTGAATATCCCGGCTATTTTCGTATCCGGCGGTCCTATGGAAGCGGGCGAAGTCGACGGCAAACATGTGGATCTTATCGACATCATGATTGACTCGGCCGACGACACAGTGAGCGACAGCAAAGTGAAAGCCCTCGAGGAGCGCGGATGCCCCACTTGCGGCTCATGCTCAGGCATGTTCACCGCCAACTCCATGAACTCCCTCAACGAGGCCATAGGTCTCGCTCTACCGGGCAATGGCACTGTCCTCGCCACCCACGTGAACCGCCTCGAGCTTTTCAAGAAAGCGGCTCAGATGATAGTGCGCAATGCCTATGCCTACTATCGCGACGGCGATGAGAGTGTGCTCCCCCGTAGCATCGCCACCCGTCAGGCGATGCTCAACGCCATGACCCTCGACATCGCTATGGGCGGCTCTACCAATACGGTGCTCCACCTTCTTGCCGTGGCCAACGAGGCCGGTGCGGACTTCACTATGGATGATATCGACGCTCTCTCGCGCCAAACTCCGGTGCTCTGCAAAGTGGCTCCCAACTCCCATTATCATATCGAGGATGTGAACCGCGCCGGGGGCATCCTCTCGATCATGAAGATCCTTGCCGACGCCGGTCTGGTGGACGGCACAGTGAAACGCGTTGACGGCATGACCCTCAATGAAGCGATTGATCATTATGCCGTAGGCGGAAAGAAATTCGACGACAAAGCCGACGAACTTTGGAAAAGCGCTCCCGGCGGACATCGCACCACAGAGCTTGGAAAGCAGATGAGCTACTATGGCGAACTCGACACCGACCGCTCTAATGGTTGCATCCGCGATATGGAGCATGCCTACGTGAAGGATGGCGGTCTGGCTGTGCTCAAAGGGAACATTGCTCTTGACGGCTGCGTGGTGAAGACCGCCGGTGTTGACGAGAGCATATTCCGCTTCAGCGGCCCCGCGAAAGTGTTCACTTCGCAGGAGGCTGCCGTGGATGCCATACTGCGCGACAAGATCAAGAGCGGAGATGTGGTAGTGATCACCCACGAGGGTCCAAAAGGTGGCCCCGGAATGCAGGAGATGCTCTACCCCACCTCTTATATAAAGAGCAAACATCTCGGCAAAGAGTGTGCCCTTGTGACCGACGGTCGCTTCTCGGGAGGCACCTCAGGCCTCTCCATAGGCCATGTATCACCCGAAGCCGCCTCCGGCGGTAATATCGGCCTTGTGCGCGATGGCGACATCATCGACATCGACATCCCCGGCCGCTCAATCAATGTGCGCCTCTCTGACGAGGAGCTTGCCGAGCGCCGCAAAGAAGAGGAGGCCTTCGGGGCAGCAGCCTTCACTCCCCGCGATCGCGACCGCCACGTATCCACCGCCCTGAGAGCCTACGCATCAATGGTCACCTCGGCCGACAAGGGTGGCGTCCGCTCCCTCTGAGAGAATTTTCCTTCAAGACTTATCCAAGCAAAAAATATTAACCGTATGAGTGAACGAATCACCGGCTCCGAAGCAATATGCCGCGCACTTATTGCCGAAAATGTCGACACAATCTTCGGCTATCCCGGAGGGCAGATAATGCCATTCTACGACACTCTATATGATCATACCGATCAGCTTCACCACATCCTCACCCGCCACGAGCAAGGCGCAATCCATGCCGCCCAGGGCTATGCCCGCGCATCCGGGAAGGTGGGTGTAGTGACAGTAACCTCAGGCCCGGCTGCCACAAATGTCATCACCGGTCTCTCCGACGCCAATGTCGACTCCACCCCCCTGGTTGTAATCACCGGCCAGGTTGGAGTGGCCTCACTCGGCTCTGATGCTTTTCAGGAGACCGATGTGATGGGCATAACACTCCCTATCACCAAGTGGGCCTACCAGGTGCGCGATGCCAAGGAACTCCCCTGGGCGATAGCCCGCGCCTTCTACATCGCCTCCACCGGCCGTCCGGGTCCCGTGGTGCTTGATGTGACCCGCGACGCTCAGGTAGGAATGATGGACTGGAACTACGAGCGCATCAAATATATCCGCAGCTACGACCCTGATCCTCAGCTTCTACCGGGCGACATCCTCTCGGCCGCAGCTCTGATCAACAGAGCCGAGAAACCGCTGATAATCTCCGGCCACGGAGTGATGATATCTGATGCTGAAGAAGATCTCGTAGCCCTCGCAGAGAAAGCCGATATTCCGGTGGTCACCACCCTGCTGGGTCTTTCTACTATACCCTCCGACCATCCTCTCAACAAAGGAATGGTGGGGATGCATGGCAATATCGGCGCCAATATCAATACCAACGAGGCCGACGTGATCCTCGCCATCGGTATGCGCTTCGACGACCGCGTCACGGGTGTGGTGAGCCGCTATGCTCCCCAGGCCAAAATCATACATGTGGATATCGACCGCGCGGAGTTCAATAAGAATATCCATGCAGATATCACCGTCCACTCCGATGCCAAGAAGGCTATTCAGGCCCTCCTCCCACTTGTCAACAAATGCAAGCGCTCAGAGTGGCTCTCAAGTTTCAACCATCCGGAAGAGACGGAACTTAAAGAGGTGATGCACCGCGAACTCGACCCTGACGACCTCGGCCCCGACTCTCCGCTGCGCATGGGAGAAGTGATCCGCAAAATATCCGAGGCTTCCGCAAATCGCGGCATCCTCGTGACTGACGTGGGACAGAACCAGATGATGGGTGCGCGCTACTTCAAGTTCACCCTTCCCAAGAGCATCCTCACCTCAGGTGGTCTCGGCACCATGGGCTTCTGTCTGCCTGCTGCCATAGGCGCAAAAATAGCATGCCCCGACAGAGATGTGTTTGCCTTCATGGGCGACGGTGGTTTCCAGATGACAATGCAGGAACTCGGCACCATTATGGAATATGGAGTTGGAGTCAAAACGATAATTCTCGACAATAACTTCCTCGGCAATGTGCGCCAGTGGCAGGCAATGTTCTACAACAACCGCTTCTCCGCCACCCCGCTTGTCAACCCCGACTTCGTGGCCATAGCAGCCGCCTACGGTATCAAAGCCGAGCGCGTCAGCTGCCGCAAGGAACTCGAAGGCGCCATCAACCGCATGCTCGAACATCACGGAGCCTATCTGCTCGATGTTAATATAGAGCCGCAGGACATGGTGTTCCCGATGATTGCCCCCGGTTCGGCTATTGATGAAATTCTGCTCAACCCCTCCACGAAGTATCACGCCTAAGCAATGGAAAAGAAACTCTTCACCATATCAGTATTCACCGAAAACCAGGTGGGACTGCTCAACCGCATCTCCATCATCTTCACCCGCCGCGGCCTCAACCTCGAGAGCGTGTCGTCAAGTGCAAGTTCGATGCCAGGCATCCACAAGATGAACTTCACCTGCACCAGCGACCGCGAGACCATGGAGAAGGTGATCAAACAGATAGAGCGGTGTATAGATGTGCTCCGCGCCTATCTCTATACTGACGATGAGATCGTCTACCAGGAGGTAGCCCTCTACAAAGTTCCCACCCAGAAGCTGCTCGACGAGAAGGACTTCGAGAGGATTATCCGCGTCTACAACGCCCGCATTCTCGAACTCACCCGCGAATATACCATCCTTGAAAAGACCGGCCATGAGAGCGAGACCCAAGCGCTCTATGAGTTGCTCGCCAAATATGGTATTCTGCAGTTTATCCGCTCGGGACGCATCTGCATAACCAAATCGCCCACCGAGCATTTCACTCACTACCTCAAGGAGCAGCAGTCGAGATGCGAATCGCTTGAAAAGGAATTCTGACCGAGATGCCCGACAAGATATTTTCAAAAAACTTCTACCTTACAGCCTCGGAAGTCAACGCACAGCGCGAAATGCCTCTCTCGCGCCTGGTTGTGGAGATCATAGAGACTGCGACGGCCCACGCCAACCACCTCGGCATAGGGTTTGACACCATGATAAGCCATGGCATATCGTGGGTGCTCTCGCGTCTAACCATCGACATTGACGAGATGCCGGGTGTCAACCGCCACTACCGCATGACCACTTGGGTACAGACGGTGACTCGCCTCTTCTCCGAGCGTAATTTCCGTCTCGAGGATTGCGAAACCGGGCGCACCATACTTCGCGCCCACTCAACATGGATGGCCATCAATATGGAGACTCGTCGTCCCGGCGATCTCACTCCTATCTTCGCCGGCCTGGGCGAAGGTATCATAGTGGCTGAAAGTTTCGGAGGAGCTGAAGGGGCCAAACTCCTTCCCCTGACAGAGGCGCAGAAGGAGTATGACTACACCTTCACCGTGTCAGACATCGATGTCAACCGCCACGTCACTACCCGTCGCTACATCGATCTTGTGACTGACCTCGAGAGCCTTGAGTGGTATGACACCCACCTGCTCACCCGTTTCGAGATAGCCTTCAAGCATGAGGCACGCTATGGCGAGAAAGCCACGGTCAAGGGTTCGCACCTTCAGGATGAGCATCCGGCCATCAGTTCGCAGATCGAGGTCGACGGGAGAGTCTGCTCCCTCAGTCGCGCCACCTTCAGCAAACGCACTCCCGGAGCAGAAGTCACCGACTGTAACTGACATCAATTTTCTTCAAAAAAGCATCAAATCATTACAACAAATAATCATAAATAAACCAAATATACACAACAGATTATGGCAAAATTAAATTTTGGCGGAGTAGAAGAGACCGTCATCACCCGCGAAGAATTTCCTTTGGAAAAAGCACGTGAAGTACTCAAGGATGAGACTATCGCAGTAATCGGCTATGGCGTTCAGGGCCCCGGTCAGGGTCTTGACCTCCGCGACAACGGCTTCAATGTGATTGTAGGCCAGCGTCAGGGTAAAACCTACGATAAAGCAGTGGCCGATGGCTGGGTACCCGGTGAGACCCTCTTCTCGATCGAGGAGGCATGCGAGCGCGCCACCATCATCATGTGTCTTCTCAGCGATGCCGCAGTGATCTCACAGTGGCCTGTGATCAAGAAGCACCTCACAGCCGGCAAAGCCCTCTACTTCAGCCACGGTTTTGCCATCAACTGGAGCGACCGCACAGGCGTGGTTCCCCCCGCTGATGTTGATGTCATCATGGTAGCTCCCAAGGGTTCAGGCACCATGCTCCGCATCCTCTTCAAGGAGGGCAAGGGCACTAACTCAAGCTTTGCAGTATATCAGGATGCCACCGGCCGCGCCCTCGAGCGCACACTCGCCCTCGGTATCGGTATCGGCTCAGGCTACCTCTTCGAGACTACTTTCCAGCGCGAAGCTGTCAGCGACCTCACCGGCGAACGCGGCTCTCTCATGGGTGCCATCCAGGGTCTGCTCCTCGCTCAGTATGAGGTGCTCCGTGAAAATGGCCATACCCCCTCTGAGGCCTTCAATGAGACAGTCGAGGAGCTCACTCAGTCACTGATGCCCCTCTTCGCTGCCAAGGGTATGGACTGGATGTATGCCAACTGCTCTACTACCGCCCAGCGCGGAGCTCTCGACTGGATGGGCCCGTTCCACGATGCAATCAAACCCGTGGTCCGCGATCTCTATGAGAGCGTGAAGACCGGTCGCGAAGCCCAGCGCTCAATCGACTCCAACACTCAGCCTGACTACCGCGAGAAACTCGAGGAGGAACTCAAAGCCCTCCGTGAGAGCGAAATGTGGCGCACAGGTGCTGTAGTTCGCACCCTCCGCCCCGAGAACTGCTAATTTCCCCGGAAATTTTCCAACACCATTTACAGCGACATATTATGCACCACCCGAACGTGCATAATATGTCGCTTTATTTTTTAATTATTGATGATTGATGGTAAACGAGAATGTTTGCATGTGGATGCCGGTGATTTAAAGACCTTTCTTCAACCAGGCGCCGGATATGAGGCGCCAAAGGAAGATGGCTCCACGGAAACACAACTCGATACACATTGCCAGCCAGACGCCGGCAAGCCCCATTGAGGGGGCGAGCAATGCAGCTATCGGGAGTCGCACAAGCCATATACTGCCGAAATTCATCGACGCGGGGAGCACGGTGTCGCCAACCCCTACCATCACTCCGTAGCTCACTATGGCAGCCGCAAACATCGGTTCCGCCCAAGCTTCAATGCGAAGAGCCTCCACGCCAAGCGTTTGAATCCCCTCTACGGGAGTCATCAACTCCATCACAAAAGGTGCTCCAAAGTACATCACAACGCCCATCACCGTCATGGTCAACATGCCCAGTCCCACGGTGATGTAGCCAAATCTCTTTGCGAGGTCGAGCCGCTGAGCACCATAACTTTGTCCTACGAGCGTGGTGGCAGCGTCGCCAATACCATAACCCGGCATGTAGCAAAGGCTCTCGGCAGTCACCGCAAATGAGTTGGCCGCAATGGCCATCACACCGAGAGGCGCCACAATCACCGTCACGGCAATCTGAGCGCCGCATATCACTGCATGCTCTAATGTCATCGGCGCCGACACCTTCAGGGCTTTCTTTATCACAGCTCCCGTAGGGCGAAAACTCCCCTTGTGACCCCTGAGCATTATTTCCGGCTCCCGGAAGCATAGAAACCACATCATCATGGCGGCGGTGACGATCTCAGCTGCGACCGTACCTAAAGCTGCACCCAACACTCCCAACCCGGCTCCCGGAAGAGTAATCCCCATGCCGAATATATTGAAATGGTGTGTAGGAAAAATCAAAACGAAGTTAAACACCACATCGAGCACACACATCATGACATTGAGCATCCCGGGCACCTTCATATTGCCAACGCAGCGGAGCATCGCTCCCCCGAGATAGTTCATGGTGAGCAGCGGCAGGGCGAGCACAAACACGAGAAAATAGACCGAAGCCTTCGGAGCTACGGTCTCTGTCCCTCCCAACCATAGAGGTAGAGGCCATGCAATTGCAGCCCCTATGACGACTACAGCCAGCGAGAAGAGCAGACAAGCCACTATCGATTGGCGCAACACAGCGCGGGCGCCGTCGGCATCAGAGGCTCCTATCCTGTGAGCCACCTGCACGGAAAAGCCCACTGTCACGGCCGAACAGATGCCCCAGAAAAGCCAAAGGCTGGTGGAGACGAGCCCCACAGCTGCCGAATCGTCGGCTCCGAGGCGTCCTACCATCGCAGCATCGATATACTGCATGACGATACTTGACAGCTGAGCCATCATGGCGGGCCATGCCAGGGAGGATGTGAGTCGCAGCTGCTGGCCGAAACTCAGGGAAGCGCCTGAACGGATGAGCGAAATGTCGGCCATCAGAGAATCTCCTTACTCCTCCATAAGCACATCGCAGATGCGCCGCAACCCCTCCTCGAGAGTGTCATGAGGACATGCGATGTTGATACGTATATATCCATCCTTGCCATACATAAGGCCGGAATTAACCCACACTTTCCCTTCATCGAGCAGTTTCTCCTCAAGAGCATCGGCACTCATGCCGAGGGCGCTGATATCCACCCACACGAGATAAGTACCCTCGAGGGATGCTATGGGGCATGACGGGAGCCGCCCTCCAAGATATGTGCGGAGAAAATAGTAGTTGTCAGCTATATAATAACGGAGAGCCCGCAGCCACTCGCCACCCTCCGAAGTATAGGCCGCCTCAAGAGCCACCGGTCCGAAGGAATTGACGTCACAAACCTCATTGATATTTATGGCGCGGTCCACTGCCTCGCGCTGCTCCTTGAGGGGCACTATGATGTTGGCGATCTGCAGACCTGCAATATTGAAAGCTTTCGAGGGGGAGACACAGACTATAGCCTCGCGATCGATCGTACCGTAGGGCACATATCTCACCTTGGGCATCGTAAGCTCGCAGTGGATTTCATCGCTTACCACTATCACATTGTGCCGGCGACATATCTCATGGACTTTCATAAGCTCCTCGCGGGTCCAGACACGCCCTACCGGATTGTGAGGGTTGCAAAGCAGAAGCATCCTGTTGTCAGGTTGGGCTGCAAGCACCTCGAGGTTGTCGTAGTCCATTGTATAGGTGAATTCACGCGGCGACACCTCGTGGCGCACGAGGGGATTCTCTACCACGCGGCAACCATTGTTGCGAATCGAGGAGAAGAAACAGTTGTAGACCGGCGTCTGTACTATCACACCTTCACCTGCACGCACCAATGCCTTGATAATTGCCGAGATGGCCGGGACCACACCGGGCACATATATAATACTCTCGCGATCTATAGCATAGAGATGGCGAGAACTGAACCAGTCGATAATCGAATCATAGTAATTATCCCCCACACGGGTGTAGCCAAACACCCCGTGCTCCACTCTGCGGCGCAGCGCATCGATGACACAGGGGGCTGTCTGGAAATCCATGTCAGCCACCCACAGGGGGATGACATCCTCGCGACTATCCCACTTATATGAACGTGTGCCACGGCGGAGCACAATCTTATTGAAGTCAAATTCAGGCATTTTTTCAGATTTAAAGTTGAGAGAAATTTTTCATTCTTCTGCAAAGTTATGAAAATTTGACATTTCCCGTCCCTCCCTCGTCAAAAAGAATTATTTTCTACATGAGATTGCGTCAAAAACCTACAGTATCAGCTTCGGATAAATCATCACATAGCGCCGACCAGATCCGCTCTAAAAAAGCCTGATAAAAATAACCGCAAATGGCAGAATTGCAGGCCTTGGGAAAGGGCGTTGGCGGTCTCACGGATTTTTCATATCTTTGCGGCGACTTCGGTAATCTCAGCCTCTGAAGAGTCGGTAACGCATGAGATTTATTATCCGGCTGATTGGACGCCACTCCTCTGCAGCCGGCATAGAAATAGGGAATCCGGTGAAAATCCGGGACAGTACCCGCTGCTGTAAGTCTCTATATCCCGGCATTTTGCTGCCGGGGGGTAACCGGGGCGTAATCATGCCATTGCTGCAAATGCGTAAAGGTCTTCTTTCAGGCCACGCGGGCAGTGAGAAGGCGCGCCTACGGGAGGAGATAAGTCAGAAGACCTGCCGAAAGTCTACTCAGCCGGGGCTGCAGTGTCGCACCATGACAGCAAGCTCCCGAAAATAAAAAAATGAAGCTTAGCGTCTGCGGGACCTATCAGACGGACAGCCATAAAACTCAGAGCCACCGCCTTTGGCGCCCTCTCTGCAAATGCTATCCGCACCATTTCAGTCTCTCACGGCAATGATCTTTCAGCCGCAGATTCTTCGAGAAATGGAGGCGGAATTTTTTTGTAAAAAAATGAAATTTATCTCTAACCGGTCTGTTATGACTCTCCACCATCGCATCCTTCACCTCTGCGCGCTGCTCCTGCTCATCGTCTGGGGTGCAGCACTCGGCTCTTGCAACAGAGATGGGGTCATCGAGGCGGGAGCAAAACCCACAATTACACTCGACAACCCTACCGGGGTCTACTATATCCTTACCGGGGAGCAACTTGTCATTTCCCCGACCTACACCAACACCGAGGGAGCAAGCTATCTCTGGAGCGAGGACGGCGAAACCATAGCCACCACGCCGACGCTCAGGAGCGTATGGTCGGAAGCCGGAACCTACTATCTGACCCTCACCGTCACCAATACGGGGGGGAGCGCTACGGAGGAGATGCGTGTTGAAGTCAGCGAACCGGTATCTCCCGCCATCTCCCTTCCTCTCAAAGGGGATGAGCTGATGCTCCTCCGTGGCAGCAGCTACACCTTCGCCCCTGACATCAAAGGTGTCGAGACACCGGGATTTGATCTCGAATGGGTGCTCGACGGAGCTGAGGCAGGCCACGATATGACCTACACCTTCAATGCCGATAACGATGGGGACTACACGCTTGAGATCAAAGCATCAAACGACTATGGAAGCTGTTCGCGCACTATCCGTATCACCGTGGCAGCCACGCTCCCTTTCACGCTCAAATTTCCGGCCGTTTCACCTCTTAACCCTTCCACCACGCGCTATACCTTCCCTAACCGTGGAGTCTTTCTCACACCGGCGACAGCCAACCTCGGGGAGCGGAAACTTTCCTGGGCAGTCGACGGGGTGTCAAGCGGCCACACAGGACCCTCTTTCCTCTTCACCCCTACATCTCCCGGAGTATACACCGTGACAGCCTCAGCAGGCGAAGGAGAGAGTGCTTCGGTAGAAGTGGTTTGCACCGCTGCCACGGAAGCATCGAGATGCCGGCACTCCGGAGTCGGGAGCAGCCCTGACTTTTCTCATATCTATGAATGGATGCCGGCGCCGGGTCAGTTTATCGGCGACCCTCAGACACAATGGAGTGAGACCGATGCCCTCGATGCCACCACCGCCACAGCCTATGCCACCCGCCGTCTGCGCGATGGCGGTTTCGTATCGTTAGGAGGATTTGGTGGCTATTTAGTAGCCGGATTCGACCACAGTGTCATGGCGGGGAGCACCGGATATGACTTCGCCATAGGGGGCAACGCTTTTCGCGGCTCCGATAATGCCCGCGGCTCAAATGAGCCCGGAGTTGTCTATGTGATGCAGGATGTCAATGGCAACGGTCAGCCTGATGATGAATGGTATGAGCTCCGTGGGAGTGCCCGGGAAAGCGGAAGTGCGGTGGCCGGTTATTCCGTCACCTACTATCGTCCCGGGGCACCGGAGATGAAAGTGTTGTGGAGCGACTGTCTCGGCAACACAGGGAGCATCGATTATCTTCCCACCTTCCATGGCCAGCCCTCCTACTACCCCTCCTGGCTCCCGGGCGACTGCTACACCTTGACAGGCACCTGTCTTCTCCCCCCAGACGCAACAGCTTGGACCAACATAGCTCTAAACTGGGGATACGCCGACAATCTCGGCAGCGACACTCTGAGCGAAGGCAACGGCTCGGAGGGAGGCGAGGGTCAGACCGTAGGCTTCAGCATCTCCAACGCCATTTACCCTGATGGCACTCCCGTGAAGTTGCAATATATAGATTTCGTAAAGATACAGACGGGAGTCAATGCCAAGTCGACGATCCTCGGGGAGGTATCAACCGAAATATTCTCTATCAAAGATCTCTCGCTAAGCCGCAAATGAAACGCTATACCCCCATCTCCCTGCTTCTGCTTCGCCTTCTCCTCCTGCTCCCCTTGCTGACAGCGGGGAGTTGCATGAGTCTGGACTATGGTGAGAAGGAAGATTTTAACACCGGAAGGGGCGGACTCTTCATAGTCTGCGAAGGGAACTACCAATATGGCAACGCATCGCTCTCCTACTTCGACCCCGCGAGTGGCCGAGTGGAAAATGAGGTGTTTCTGCGCGCCAATGGCTATAAACTGGGCGATGTGGCGCAGTCGATGACCGTAAGAGGTGATGAAGGATGGATTGTGGTCAACAATAGCCATGTCATCTTTGCCATCGACCTTACCGACTTCAAGGAGATAGGCAGGATAGAGAACCTCCCCTCACCCCGCTTCATACATTTTGTCAGTGATTCGAAAGCCTATGTCAGCCAGCTGTGGGACAACCGAGTAATGATAGTCAATCCGCAGAGCTACGCCGTCACCGGCTCCATCACTATCCCCGGGATGGAAGCCTCGACAGGTTCCACCGAGCAGATGGTGCAGATAGGGCGCTATCTCTATTGCAGTTGTTGGAGTTATCAGGATAAGATAATAAAGATCGACACCGAGACAGATCGTGTGGTAGCTGAACTGAGGGTTGGCCTCCAGCCACGATCGCTCGTGAAAGATTGCAGGGGAATGTTATGGACCATCACTGACGGGGGGTACGAAGGGAGCCCGGTTGGCCACGAAGCCCCGGCGCTCTACTGCATAGACCCCGTGGAGATGAAGGTTGTCAGAGGATTCCGCTTCCGTCTCGGCGAAGACCCTCTGCAACTCCAAATCGACAGCCGAGGTGAAAATCTCTACTGGATCAACTCCGGGGTGTGGCGCATGGATGTCGCAGCAACCCGCCTCCCGGTGCGCCCCGTCATTGAGCAGAGCAACTCCCGCTTCAATGCTCTGACGGTTGAACCGGAGAATTCGGAAATCTATGTGGCCGATGCCTTTGACTATCAGCAGCGAGGAAGAGTCTATAGATACACGGCTGAGGGTGAGCTGATGGAAAGTTTCTATGTAGGGGTGACACCCGGTGAATTTTGTTGGAAATAGCCGATGAATAGAGCTGCGAGACATTTGGTGGCGACTATGGCAGCCGCACTTTTGACGGTAGGGAGTGGAGTCTCTGCCCAGACCAACTATACTCTCGACAATGTGATAGTGAGAGCCAGGCGCCCGATGAAAGAGATAGGCGTGCAGAAGACCGCCATTGACTCCGCCATGCTCAAGGAGAGTGTGGCGCTCTCGATGGCCGATGTGCTCACTTTCAACTCCCCCGTGTTCGTGAAAAGTTATGGTCGCGCCACTCAATCGACCGTCACCTTCCGAGGCACATCACCGGGCCATACACAGGTGACCTGGAACGGCATGAAAATCAACAGCCCGCTACTCGGCACCACAGACTTCTCCACCATCCCCTCATATTTCATTGACAACGCGACCCTGCTCTACGGATCCTCCTCGGTCACTTCGAGCGGCGGAGGGCTGGGTGGCCTCGTGAGTCTCAATTCCTCGCAGGAGCTTACACCGGGTGTGCATCTGCAATATGTGCAGGGAGTCGGGTCGTTCAAGACCTTCGACGAATTTGCCCGCATTGGCTGGGCCAACGAGCATTGGAGCATCCTGACAAGAGGCGTATATTCTTCGTCGGCCAACGACTATAAATATATCAACCACGACAAGAAAAACAATATCTACGACGATAACCACAACATAATCGGACAATACTATCCTGAGGAGCGCAACCGTAGCGGTGCTTTCCGCGATATGCATCTGCTGCAGGAGGTGACCTACAATACCCTGCGGGGCGACCGTCTCGGACTAAAATTCTGGGCCACAGGCTCGAATCGCGAGCTGCCGCTGCTGACAACCGACTATGGAGATGAGCGTGACTTTGAAAACCGCCAGCGCGAGCACACCTTCCGCGCAATCATCTCCTGGGATCACACCCGCAGCCGGTGGAGCGCCAACCTCAAAGGTGGATATGTCAACACCTACATGGCCTACGACTTCCGCCGCGACGGAGGCAACGGTCAACTGACCTCAATGACCCGCTCGCGTAGCCGCGTCAACACGCTATATGGACAGGGGGATTTCAGCTACTCCCCTACGAGGAGGGTAATACTGAGTGCAAGCCTCTCGGCTCATCAGCATTTCGTGAAGAGCCGGGATAAGGATGTGATAGTAACTGACGAAGGACGCACCATAATGGGCTACGACAAGGCACGGATTGAATTTTCAGGGGCTCTATCGGCCAAATGGCAACCGATAGAGCGCCTCGGTTTATCGACAACCCTTCGCTATGAACTCTCGGGGGAGAAAACAGCCCCCGTCATCCCGGCTCTGTTTGCTGACTATCTGCTCGTCAGGGATTGGAATTTGATGCTCAAGGCCTCCGCCTCGCGCAACTATCGCTTCCCTTCGCTCAACGACCTATATTTCATGCCCGGAGGCAATCCGAAGTTGAAAACCGAAAAGGGGATTACCTACGATGCCGGTGTGAGTTTCGACCGGAAGTTGAAGCAGACACTCACCTTGGGGGGAAGCGCCACATGGTTTGACTCGCGCATAGACGACTGGATCATCTGGCTCCCCACCACTCGGGGATTTTTCTCACCAAGCAATGTGAAGAGCGTCCACTCCTATGGGGTGGAGATCAGCGCACGCTCCCGATGGGATTTCCACAAGGATTGCAGGTTGGAACTCAATGCCAACTACTCCTTCACCCCATCGGTAAACCGCAGCGGGGTGAATTCGGAGGGTGACAAATCCGTGGGGAAGCAGCTCCCCTACATTCCGCGCAACTCCGCATCTCTGACCGGGAGGCTGACCATTGCATCCTGGAGTCTGCTCTACAAATGGGTGTTCTACAGCCGTCGCTACACTATGACAAGCGGAGAGAATAACCTGAGCGGAAGTCTGCCGAACTACTTCATGAACAATATATCGCTTGAAAAAAGAGTGGCGTTGCGACCTGCTGACCTGTCGCTCAAACTTGCGGTCAACAATCTCTTCAATGAGGAGTATCTCTCAGTGCTCTCGCGCCCTATGCCGGGGATAAACTTTGAATTTTTCGTGAGCATCACCCCGAAATTTCACAAAAAGAGAGGACAAAACAACTACTGAAAGAAATAAAAAAAGACACCGAAACAGCTACAGAATATGAACCATCCGCGCTCCATTTGCGCTCCATTTGCGCTCCGAATTCTCCCTTTGATCTCTCTGATAATCCTCAGCGCCTGCCGGGGTGAAGGAGAGAGAGTCGAAATTAAAAGGATACCACTTTACGAGCCTGAATTTGCATCCGGTTTCATCATCGACAGTATCGAGGGGATGCATAGCCGCCTCATCACTGTCAGAAATCCATGGCAGGGAGCCGACAGCGTGGAGCAGACCATCTTCCTGAGCCGCGGTGGAGAGGAAATGCCCGCAGGACTCAGGGCTGTGATGGTTAGGGAAGCGCCCCGCAGGATTGTTGCCATGTCGTCGTCGCACATCGCTATGCTCGATGCCTTGGGCGAAGCCGGGAGAGTCAGAGGGGTGTCAGGATTGCAATACATCACAAGTCCCTCAGTCCGCAGTCGCAGCGGCGAAGTGGCTGATGTGGGCTTTGACGGTAATATCAACTATGAGTTACTTGCCGGTATAAATCCTGAGCTCGTGGTGCTTTATGGAGTCAATGGAGCGAGCAGCATGGAGGGGAAGTTGAGAGAACTCGGCATCCCATTCATCTATTCCGGCGACTATGTCGAGGAGTCACCCCTCGGAAAGGCAGAGTGGATGGTGGTCTTCGGCGAGATTCTCGGCATGCGGGAGAAAGCTGTTGGAGAGGTGGCTAAAATTGCCGATTCATATCAAAGAATTGCCAATTACGTAGCCGAAAAAACCAGCGCTCGCCCGGTGGTGATGCTCAACACCCCCTATCGCGACTCCTGGTTTCTCCCGCCAAACGGGAGCTATATGACTCGCTTCATAGTTGATGCCGGGGGGAAGTATGCCTATGAAGAAAATAGGTCAGGCCGGTCGGAGGCTGTAGATACCGAAAGAGCCAAAATGCTGGTGGCAAATTCTGACCGATGGATAAATGTCAGCAACGCCTCTACCCTTTCAGAACTTCGGCGGCTATATCCCCTCTTTGGGGATGCAAAGCCTGTGAAGGAGGGGGAGGTCTACTCCAACACCTTGCGGTCGACCCCTTCCGGTGGCAACGACTTCTATGAGGGAGGGGTGGTGCACCCTGACCTGATACTCCGCGACATCGCAAAGATACTCCATCCGGATCTATTTACGGACGAGGATTTCACTTACTATAAAAAATTATAATCTGATGGTAGACAGCAGGCTCCGACGCCGTTCACTGAGGGTGTTCATCACATTGCTACTTCTCACCTTCGGCCTCTTCATAGTCGACCTGACGGTGGGGAGCGTTAACCTCTCTCCCTCTGAGGTCTTTAAAGCCTTAACAGGCAATGGGGATGCGGCCACGACCTCGATCGTGGTCAACATACGCCTCTTTAAAGCGCTCACCGCCATCATAGCGGGGGCGGCGCTCCCGGTGAGCGGTCTGCAGATGCAGACACTCTTCCGCAACCCTCTGGCCGGCCCTTACGTGCTCGGCATCAGTTCGGGCGCCGGTCTTGGTGTAGCGCTCTTCATACTCGGAGCCCCGATAGCAGGCCTGACGGCCACACTCACCACCCTGGGGATTGCGGGGGCTGCGTGGGTAGGAGCCGCCGCGATATTGCTTGTCATCGCCCTGGCAGGTCAGCGGATCAAGGATATAATGGTGATACTGATACTGGGGATGATGTTTTCGTCAGGAGTCTCGGCCATAGTGCAGATTCTGCAATATATGAGCCGCGAGGATTCGCTCAAGAGCTTCGTAATCTGGACCATGGGGTCACTCGGCGAAGTCACCGGCTCGCAACTCCCCATCCTTGCCGGAGGGGTGGCGGCGGGGTTGATCCTCGCGGTAGTCACTGTCAAGCCACTCAACCTGCTCCTCTTCGGGGAGGAATATGCGCGCACAATGGGGCTCAACTTGCGGCGCACACGTCTCTTGCTGCTCCTCTCCACTACCCTTCTTGCCGGTACGGTCACAGCCTTCTGCGGCCCCATAGGGTTCATAGGGCTTGCCATCCCCCATGTGGCGCGGATGGTGACCGGCGACAGCGACCATCGCACTCTCCTGCCGGCCACACTGCTTTGCGGCTGCTCGGTGATGCTCCTCTGCGATATCATATCCAAGGCTTTTGTCATACCCATCAATGCCGTGACCGCACTCCTGGGCATCCCCATCGTAATCTGGGTGCTACTCCGCAACTACCGTTGATAACTGACCAAAAAGAGACTTTTTCAGTATGATTACACTCTCACACTTCTCAATAAGCTATGGCCCGCGCACACTGATAAGCAATGCGACGGTGACCATCGGTAGCGGCCGGCTGACAGCTCTCACCGGTCGCAATGGCACGGGGAAATCCACACTTCTGCGCGCCCTCGCAGGCCTCTCGGGGAGCTACTCCGGGAGTGTGAGCATCGGGGGGGAGGATCTGCGGGCGATGAATCCCGCAGCGCTCGCGCGATTGGTGGCTTTCGTAAACACCGAGCGGGTGAGGGTGGAGAATCTTCGTTGCGAGGATGTGGTGGCTCTCGGACGCGCCCCCTACACAAATTGGATAGGGAAACTCCGGGAGCAGGACAGGGAGATTATCCATCGGTCGCTCGAGGCAGTAGGGATGGCGGAGTACGGGGGGAGGCGCCTCGACACCCTCAGCGACGGCGAACGGCAGAGAGTGATGATAGCGCGCGCGTTGGCACAGAGCACGCCGGTGATCCTGCTCGACGAGCCGACATCGTTCCTCGACCTCCCGAACCGCTATGAACTTTGCCGGCTGCTCGCCAAGTTGGCCCACGACGAAGGGAAATGCATCCTCTACTCCACCCACGAACTCGATATAGCCCTGCAGATGAGCGACGACATCGCCATTATTGACACCCCGAGGCTGATGGTAGTTCCCGTAGAAGAGGCCATCGAAGGCAAAATCCTCAACGAGGTCTTCAACCTCAACACCGTCATGAAGCGGATTTAACTCACGGTTGGGGAGGTTTTGAAACTTATTTGAGCTTATTTTGAGTTTTTTACGTCGCTTTTTTCCTTACTCGAAAGAACGTTATTTATCGGATCTGCTTTTATCTCTGATATTCTTAATAAAATAATAGGTTGCTATTCAAAATTTGAATTTTTGACAATTGAACAAAGATTTTCTTATGCGCTTTTCGCGGCAAAGAATATACTTCCGGAAATGAATTTGATATATCTTCTATTGCTGTTTCCCTATTCTCAACTTGTTTACTTATGTATTAAACTTACTATTGTTTAACTTTTTCATCAAGAAGAATAATTTCTCAATCAAATCCTCGAATGAAGCGGATTCACCATATATCATATACATACGCATTTTCTCGTAGTCTTCTTGCCATTGTGCAATAATCTCAGGCGGTGGAATGATGTTGAGTGTCGCCGGATAAAGCGTATCGTAGTCAAAACCACGCAGACCGATGAATTTGCGACGGTGTTCTACTACTTGTTGATAGAGTTCCTTGTCATTGATGGCGCGTTCGCCAATAGGTGTTTTCAACATCTGTCCGATGTCGTACATGTGGCGTGACAAACGTTCCACCCGAATTAATTCTTTTGGCTTAGCAAATTCCTCATGCAGCAAAAATACTTTCTCAAGGAATGTTCGTTCCGGTATGACAGCCCGAACAGTGAATTTTTCTTCAGCAAATGGCGCATGAGGATAAACCTGATCTATCAAAGAGTTGAGTGCAATCTCGCTGACCGGTTCGCTCATTGACCTGCCGCTGACCTCCACTTTTACTTTGGGAAGGATATACTGTCCACCGTTACCTTCGATGGAAAGTGACAGTACAGAGTCGTAGTTTATGTTTATCACCTCCGGATCGGTTGTTGATACAGGAGTAATGTTTACGTTCACCTTGAACTTATCCTTTGAAATCCCGCTTTGATAAAGTTGTTCTGCCAAATCGTGTTGCATCGTTTCTCTTACGAACGAGCAGGCAGTACGGCGGAGTTTATCGCTAATCTGTGTCTTTGACAATGAGCCTGTGAAACCAAGATATTCACGGTCGATGGCAATGTCAATATCTTCTGAGAAGCGGTCTATCAGATGCCAGCACTTGCTTAGCGAAGTGCCACCTTTGAATGAAAGGTGATTGGCGTATGGCAGACTGAACATGGCGCGAAGCACCGCTGTCACCCACCAGTCTTTCTCAATGACCTCACGCTGACGGATATTCAACTCTGTGGAAACGCGGTCGAGCACATCCACTTGGTCCTGTCTTGATAAATCCACAAACTTCATCGCTGCAAAATTTTTCTTATCCAAATAGGAGTGAGCACAATATCATGATTGAAATCCTCTTCCGACACGGATTCCTTTATTATGTTTTTTATCTTGGCTATTTGTTCATCAGTGATGGCGTTTTCTCCTATTTCGCGCATCGCCATGATTGCCATCTGCATCACTTTGGATTGATAGGCAAAGTTGCTAAGGTCGTTGCTATGACGGAATATGATGCTTTTTCCTGCGCCAAACTTCACCTGCCGTGCCGAACCGTCTGTGATATATATAATATTGGTTGGCACCTGTGTGGAAAGACCCAAACGGTTGAGTGCATATATGCCCGTTGGGATAATCCGAGCTTTATCCCTATCCGCTATCCGTTGTGCAATCGCATCAAGAGATGGTTCGCGAGGTGTTCCGTCCCATTTGTCATATATAGGTATATAGTATATACCCTTAGCAAAACGGTTCAGTTTCCCGTTTTTACATAGGCGCGACAGACCGGAACGAACAGAGTCCGGAGTTCCACATAATGTGAAGTCATCCGGTATCAGGATTTTCCCATTTTCTGTTCGCTCAACAATCGCTTCCATTGCTTTGAAAGAACTGTTTTCTGCCATT
>CAZUEY010000021.1:0-30335 GCA_964619395.1 uncultured Staphylococcus sp.
GCGCCACCTGTGTTCCGTATCGATAAAAACGCACCGGTTACTTCTTTTGAATTCTTTGACGATTTTGATTCTGATTTAAAACAGTAGATTTGTTTATTTGCGGTTTATACGTACATTTGCAATCTATTAGTATTAAGTGGAATAAATAACAATCTTCATTATGCGCAGGATATTAAGTTTTCTATTCTTAGTAGCGATGTCAATGCCTCTTTTTGCTGCTGATGAATATAAAGTTACTGCAACATGCAGTGACGGAACATCTTTTGAAGGATATACGAAGTATTTTCCTTATGAGAATTGCACTTCGATTCCAATAAGAACAGAATCCGGAGAATACAAAAAATATAGTTCCGATGAAATTGTTACATTGGAATATTCTCCTTTTGGAGAACATACTCAGCCTTTAGTCTATAAAAGTGTTGTGACTCAGAAGACAATGCCGACCTTATTTTCCAAAGATCCGAAGCCTTATAAGAAACCGATTTTCTTGAGACAAATATATAGTGGCGAGAGGGTTGACGGATATGTTATGTTGATAACCGGCAGGACCAACACGCCTTCAGTGAAACATACCACATACAACATACCCCTTTACTTTTATAAAGTTCACGATGACGAAAAAGCACGTCAGTATTTGCTTGGTGAGCTTTCGGTTGGGTTGGGTGCATCCCTTAAACTGTGCTTTAAAAAATATCCCAAGATGGTTGAGAAATTCAAGTCAAAGGAAATAAAGGCAGACGATGTTTATAAAAATCCCCTCATGATTTTCCCGATATTTGATTCAATATTGGAAAATAATTTTTAAGCTACATCGTCTTTTCCGTAAAGTGGGGCTGTGCCTATTTTGACACAGCCCCAGAAGCCTTTGAGGAAAATGGAAAAGAGGGTCAGAGACGACGGAACAAGTGGACAATCGTGACTTTTGTGAAGTCGAATACGGACAGCTCATTTAATTCGACGGGAACTGCTTGACGCGAAAACATATTAACGAATTTCATAATTCAAAACTCTTTAAATAAATCGGTACATTAGAGCACTCCAATTTGTTAGTCGACACTAATGTTTTGTGATTATAATAGATTTGAATTATTTTCTCCAGTTATATTCTTCACACCCGATAAGGTTCAATGCAAGATATTTCCACGTTTCTTTATCGAAATTAGGAGTATATCGCGCCATAACTTCTTTATCTTCCTTATTTGGGCCTGTATTATATATGTCTTGAAATCTAAAACATCTTTCTGTAATCGGAATTAGTTTTTCGTTATGATCGAGTTGATAAAACACGGTACCGATTCGCTCCCAGCGTGCAACCATTTCAGGTGTTATACAATGATTGTCTAAGGGAAAACAATAGATGGCTGAACTATCTTTAGTGTTTTCGCCAAGTGTGCCAAAAGCAAGAGTTTCAGATCTATCCTTAAATTCCTTATCAGAGACCTCTTTTTTGCCGTCAAACCCGATAGTAAGTACCCTAAGCACATCACCGGTGAAAATCGGCTCCCCATTAGAATCATAGTAAGGCGTTCTAACACCGGCAAATATCACTCTGTGGCAGAAACCACGCCCTGTACATTCGTCGTTAAAATACCCCTCCACGACATCTTGATTATGTATTTCTTCAAATTCTTTTTCTCGAGTCCATACATAGAGGTCGTCATCCCCAAAGAAAAAGAAATTGCCGAAGTTGGCATAGCCAAAGCGGTCATTATCAATTATATAACGTATTGTAATTTGAGGTTTAGGGACAGTTTTTAAACCGGCTCCAATTATATATTTATATTCATTACAAAGACGGATCAGGTCTTTTTCGGTAATTGCATGGGGAATTTTTACTGATTTCTTAACAGGTGGACAACCAAATAACGCATCCATAAAGCGAGGTGTAAAGATAATATCTCGCCACTTTTCAGGTAAATGGACGTTTGGCAGATCAAACGCATCTTCAAACAATGGTGCCATTTCATCATCGGAAAATCCGGCATATCCACATCCTAAACGAGTGACAAGAAAACGATTATTAGGATGTGATTTAGCATATTCCACAAATTTGTCAATATAAGGTTTTACTGATTCTATATCAGCTTGCATAGTAGGTATGGCATAACACCGTCCGGTAGGCCCATCACCTATTCCCCACTCTGCACCAAAATTCTTATAAGCTGTAAGAGAGGCACCGCCGGTATGTTCTCCATTCATATCACTGCCAAAAACAAATATCTCACATTTTGAAAGCTTTGTTACGTTTTTAGGGGTGGTTTTGAATTTCATGGCTTTTAGATGTTTTGTTAATAGTTAAGAAAAAGAAATTTAGAGATAACGTTATCAATTGATAGTTTATTATAGGGGGTGGGTGAGTTTTTGAATTTTTGTTGCAGAAATAAGGGCATTTATTACTACCTTTGCGCCTCATAAAAACCCACATGCTACAGGCTCTAAGTCAAATATTCCGCTCAGGCATCAAGCCGATGGCCGGGGCGCTGCTGATAGCGCTCTTCGCCGCTACCGCAGCCGCCGAGGCTGCCGTCCCGCATCGCACCGAAGGCCCCGACACCCTCTCTCTGGGAGAGGTCAATGTCACCTCCATCAAGCAGGCCCGCTCGCTGCTGCGCCAGCCGGTCACGGTCACGACCCTTCGTCAGGCCGAGATAGAACGGTTCAGTCTCAGCGGCATAAAGGGTATGACCGACATAGCTCCCAACTTCTTTATGCCCGACTATGGCTCGAAGATGACCTCGTCAGTCTACGTGCGCGGCATCGGGGCACGCATCGATCAGGGCGCCATAGGGCTGAACGTAGACAATATCCCATATCTCAATAAGAATGCTTTTGACTTCGAGACCTCCGATATAGAGCGTATCGAGGTGCTCCGCGGCCCGCAGTCTACTCTCTTCGGGCGCAATACGATAGCGGGGCTGGTCAATATCTACACCCTCTCCCCCATGAACTTCCAGGGGGTGCGGGCCACGGCCGAGGCTGCCACTCACGGCAACTATCGCCTGGCGCTCTCAGGCTACGGGCGTTTCACCCCACGGATTGCAATGTCGGCCGGAGCTACCTTCAGCAGCCGCAGAGGCTACTTCCGCAATCTCAACGATGGCGAGCGCGCCGACGGCGAGCGCAACTTCTCGGCCCGTTGGAAGACCGTCTACCGCCCCATAGCCTCGCTGACGATCGAAAACACTGCCACTGCCGGCCATACCCGTCAGGGCGGCTACCCCTACGCCTTCAGCGAGACAGGGCGAATCGACTACAACGACACCTGCTTCTATCGACGCACCACCTTCACCGACGGACTCACCGTCAGCTGGGGCAATGAAAATCTCACCCTCGCCTCCATCACCGGATTTCAGTATATAAGCGACAATATGACCCTCGATCAGGACTTCCTGCCGCAAAGCTTCTTCACCCTTACCCAGCGGCAGCATGACCGGTCGCTGACGCAAGATATTGTGGCGCGAGGTCGTGCGGGAGCCTACTCCTGGGTGGCGGGAGTGTTTGGATTTCTGCGCCATGCCGACATCTCGGCGCCCGTCACCTTCGGTGCCGACGGTATCAGTTCGCTTATCCTCTCAGGGGTCAACTCCAAGCTTCCCCCGGGGATGGAGCTGCGCTACGACGGAGGCTCCTCGCTCCTGCTGGGTTCCTCCTTTATCCACCCTGTGAAGGGGATAGCCCTCTATCATCAGAGTTCGCTCGATATTTCGCGCTTCACTCTCGCCATGGGTGTGCGCCTCGACTACGAGCACACCTCGCTGAGCTACCACAGCCGCGCCGATGCCGACTTCACGATGTGGAATCTCCGCAACCCCTCCGCCCCAATCCCCATGGCCACACAGAGCATAGCCATCGACGACGAATCGCGCCTGTCGCGCCACTTCACCCAGCTGCTACCCAAGGCGAGTATCACCTACAATCTTCCTCACTCCGCCCTCTTCCTCTCCCTTTCCAAGGGCTACAAGGCCGGGGGCTACAATACCCAGATGTTTTCTGACTTCCTGCAGCAGCGCATGATGGAGGAGATGGGGCGCCCCGCTGACTACGATATCTCCCGGATGGTAACCTACAAACCTGAGATCTCGTGGAACTACGAGATAGGGGGTCATTTCAGCGTGGACCGCGGCCGTGTCTACTCCTCCTTCGCTCTCTTCCTGATCGACTGCCGCGACCAGCAGATCACGATGTTTCCGGACGGGACCACCACGGGTCGTGTGATGGCCAACGCCGGGCGCACCCGCAGTTATGGCGGCGAGTTCACCCTCAACTACACGCCGGTCCCCTCATGGATCTTCAACGTCGCCTACGGTTATACCCACGCCACCTTCCGGCGCTTTGCCGACGGAATCCACGACTACAAAGGCAACCATGTCCCTTACGCCCCCTCCAACACCCTTTTCCTCGCCGCCACCTATCGTCATCCGCTCAAGTCGCGTCTCTTCAAGGCTCTCTCCCTCACAGCCGACCTCCGCGGAGCCGGACGCATCTATTGGGACGAGGCCAACGCGCTCTCCCAGTCATTTTACGCAGAAGTTGGCTCCACGCTGCGGCTCGAACTCCCCCACGCGCAGATAGAATTGTGGGGCAAAAACCTCACCTCCACCCACTTCTCTACCTTCCACTTCGAATCGATGGGCAACAATTTCTTCCAGCGTGGTCTCCCGGCCCGGGGAGGAATCACACTGCGAATTGAATTATCAAGATAGCCCACTCCACAATCCGCCTGCCGTCCACTATCCGAAAACATTCCGTCTGCGCTCCAAAAAGACAGAACAATTTGCAATAATCACCCCTTCAATCCGTTAATTTACAAGTCATATACCCTCCCTCTCACTCCATTCATCACCGGAAAAAATCAGAATCCCCAAAATAGATTATGAAACACAATCTTCTTATCCTCGGCATGGCCATGAGTTCAGCCATCGCACTCTCCTCATGCCTCAGCAGCAACGACACCAGCGAGCAGACCTACACCTACCCCTATAGCACCTGCTTCAATGTGGTGACAAACGAATCAGACGGCTCCGTCTATATCAACCGCAACTCCCCCTCATATAGCTTCGTCTACCGCACCTCAATGAGCTCAGATGGCTCCGTAGAGGTGACGATCAACAATCTGCAGCTCGCGGCCGGCCTAAGTCCCATAGCGCTCCAGCTCCCCAAGCTCCCCTTCGATCAAAACCATACCAATGGTCTTCTGCAGACCTCCGCAGAGATGATCTCGCCCCTCAGTCAGGGTGCGGCAGCCATCTACACTTTCGCCAACTTCAACTGTAACAATTTTCCCGCTGCATCGCTCTATAATGTCGATTTCCGTTTGATAAACTCCTATACGGCAACCACTTACAGAGTGCGCTCCTACTCCACACGCTACACCTATCGCGGCGATGTCACCTGCACGGCCGACAACTCCTCTGCTCTCACCGAGGCCGGCATGGAGTCAGGTATAGGGGTGAGCATCAACCCTGAAGTGATGACAGCAGCCATCGTTCTCGACGGCATAGAGATTGCCGAGGGGCATGTGGAGACATTTACTATCCCCGCTCTCCCCTTCACCCTCACCCCCGTTGGCTATACCATAGCCAGTGATCCCGGCGTAGAGCTCCAGATGATGAATACCTCAGGCAATGCTCCCCGCGAAGGGTGGAAGGTTAAGGATATCAATGTGACAGCCAATCTCGCTACCGGCGCCAATTTCACAATGACACTCATCAACGACGAATTAGGCGAAATCCGACTCTCCGCCCCCGATCAGTATTATTACCTCAAGGTGATAATGTAAGGAAGATATTTACCCGCCATAACAATGCGAAAAACCGCGATGACGCCCCTCATGGGGGAGTGCATCGCGGTTTTTTCAAACGACTGAAACGCCACATGGTAAGTCATCCACTGAAAGAATGGTTGAAATCCGCCGGAATAACCCGAAAGATTACATTTCGCTGAAGCAATTTTGTATTACAAAACTTTTCAGATAATAAATTTTGAATATCAAAATTTATTCCGAACTTTGCAAATACAAAAGTTATGCACATCATCTCACATAGAAAACTCAAAGAGTTCTATGAATCTGCCGGAAACGGAGATTCGAGAGTTGCGTTGGAGCGATGGTACGACATCGCTCAGCAAGCGCAATGGCATAATCTATCGGAAATTCACGAGGATTTCCCGGCAACAGACTATGTCGGTAACCAACATTATGTCTTTAATATAAAAGGCAATAACTACCGATTAGTGGTAGTGATAAAGTTCACTATCGGAAGAATCTTCATCCGATTTGTCGGAACTCATAGTGAATATGACAAAATTGACTGTTCAACCATCTAAAAGCAACGATATGGAAATTTCAAAACAGCAATATGAGTATGCACTCAACCGCATTGAGGAGTTGTTGCCACTTGTAACGGACGAAACTCCGGCAAGCGACAAGAACGCCATTGAACTAACCATTGTTTCAGATGTAGTTGAAGCCTACGAGAAAATTCATTATCCAATAGCGAAACCCACTATCGGAGAGTTAATCAGTCTTTCTATCGAGGAAAAAGGTATGACTCAGAAACAGCTTGCCAAAGAGCTCGGGGTCAGTCCTTCAAGAGTCAGTGACTATATTTCGGGACGTGCCGAACCGACTCTGCGTATTGCCAGAGCAATATGCCTTATACTCGGCATTGCACCGGCAGCCATACTCGGACTGTAAATAATTTTATATGCCGCCGGGGAGCCATCGGTTTATGATGGGGCAGGAACATTTACAACATCCTGAGAGCGTCGAGGTGCTCGAGGACGTCGAGGCGCGACATGGTGCGGTGGGCGAGAAGGGCAGCGGCGAAGTCGTGGGCCACGGCTTGAACGCCGCGGTGCGAGAATACGCGGTTGAGATAATTGAAATTCTTGGTGAAAAGGCGGTCTGTCTCATCCTCGTCGAGGCCGCAGGCATCGCGCCCCTCCTCGACTGCGAGGGTGTGGAGGTAGTCGTGGATCTCCTCGGGAAGGAGTTCGCCGGCATGGACCATGTGGCGGCAGAGGAGGTTGGAGATTATCATGCCGACACCTATATTATAATTTTTCAGGAGCTGATTCCAGGCTGTTTTGGCCGAGACACCGGGATTGCCAGCGAAATAAAACTCGGGAGTCATCTCCATCATCTCGCCGGAATTGCCGTCAAGACTGATGGCAGCGAGCATTTCGTGGCCATCGAGCACCAGGAGGCTTATGGCCATGCCCGTAGCGCCATAGCTGCGGTCGGCATCATCCTTATATTTCAGACTTTCCATTATCGTAGAGCTTGGGAGTGGTTCAACATTGATTGGAGTATCTCAGTTGGGGAGGTGCAAAGTTAGTTTATTACGAGAATTTTTGCAACAACATCGCCCGCGGATTGCGAATCGTCGGAAGTGGAGGCCAGGACGTAGTATACACCGCTCTTTACTCTCGCACCGGAGAGCGAACAGCCATCCCACATGGCCATGCCCCCCTCGGAGGTTGTCTGATACACGAGATGCATTCCGGCATCCATTATCTTTACGAGCGAGTTGTCCATAAGGCCGGTGATGGTGATCCAGCCGGTGTAGCCGGGCTCCACGGGGTTGGGGTAGGCATAGACATTGGAGTAGTCGGGGGCGGCGGGTGCGGAATCTGATGAGTATTCATAGAGACCGGTGAGGGTGCCTACGAATACCGAGTTGGAGTTGGGGTCGACATAGAGCGAGGTGATGGCATTGGAGCCGAGAGGGGAGTTGTCGGTGTTGAAGTGGGCAATCACTTCGGAGCCGTCAGGACTCACCAGATATAGACCGGAGTTGACGGTGCCGATCCATTTGCGGTTGGAGGCATCCACGCCTATACAGCGGACCTCCTCATTGTCGAGCAGGTAGTCGGCGAGATTGGTGCCATCGTTGCGAGGCACTTTCAGGTGGTTGATGCGGAAGTCAGAGGTGAAAACCGACGCGGGGTTGGCAATCTCAAACACACCCATGTTGGTGCCCACCCACACACGTCCATTCTTATCCTCGGCGAAGCAGGTGAAGTAGTCAGGAGAGAATGTCTTTCCATCCTGGTCAACTATATTGTTGACCACTACGGCGCGGTCGTCAGAAGTGTCGGTGATCGAGGGGCCTATATAGACGGCCGTGAAGCCGCTGTAGTAGTTGGCATCGCAGATAAACATGATGGGCTGCGACTCGCAGATCATGAATTCGAGGTCGCGCCTCTGGATTTGAGTGCCGGTGTTGATCGACACCCAGTCGGCAGCGGTGATGGTGGATGGATTTTTGAGTCGCTTGTCAGCGGGAAGCACCGTGATCGCCGATTGTTTGGGGTCGTCGGTGTAAACACCTACTATAAGGTTGCCAACCTTGTCGATCTTGGCAGAGTTGACGCGCCAGGCCCAGTCAGAGTTCTTGAAGATCTTTGAGTTATCGGTAAATTGACCTAACTGCTGGCCATCCTTGATCACATACACTCCTTCGCATCCTGACCCGACGTAGAAACGGCGTTCATCCTCAGGGTCCTGGATAACGAAGGTGGGGGAGTAGATCTTATATCCGGTGTAGGGGATACGAGAGCGGCCCGCGTCGGTCCGGAGGGTGACATCGCCGGTGACGGGGATGTTGGTGATCGTGCCATTGTCGACCACATTGCCGCTGAAAATCACCTCGAAGAAGTCGCCATGTCCGGCGGGATGGTGGGCACTCATGCCGATGTTCGACACCAGGAACCGGCCGGGTACATCGGTGGGGAAAATGCGGCTGATGTCAGAGAAAGTAGTGGCTCCGGGGTTACGGTAGCGGTCGGAGAGCACTGTGAGTTTGCCATCGTCGGTGAGGCGATAATGCCCCAGGCCATCAATGTTTGAAGCCCAGAGCGAAGAGGCGCCTGAGAGCGTTGTGACCATGTCGGAAGCTATCTGGGCGGGCAGGTCGGCGATATGTCGGAGAGTGGTGGGAGCCGAGAGGTGGTAAAGGGCGCCGTCGGCTACTATGTGGAGCCCGTTGTCGAGCTGAGTGATTGTCTGGATATTATTGAAATAGGGGCCGTGGATAGACATTGCGTCGCCATCCATCTCAAAGATATAGAGCTTGTCGCTGACACCATGTTCGGCGAGGTAGACCTTGCCGGAACCGTCGGAAGAGGGGAGGGTGTAGAGTTTCGAAGCCCAGTCGCGGAGATAGCCGAGATTGGTGAAGTTGTTGATATTGTTAATGCGTTCGCCCTTCTTGATTTTGATGACACGCGACTCGAAGGGGCCACCCGTGGGAGTGACATAGATTTCGTCGCCGGCCACGGCCACCGAGCCGAGCCCCACGTTGTAGATCCCGGACTCCTTGACGGTAGCGTTTTTCTCGTCAAACACCACAAGACCGAAGGAGGTGGCCACGTAAATCAGATTGCCGTCGAAGGCCACATCGTTGACCTCTTTCCTGATGCTGACATTTGCGTCGCGGATGTCAGGCAGAGGCTGGCGGTCGCCATTGTCGTAGAGGAGGTCGATGTTGCCATCGGTGAAGCTCACCAGGGTGTAGTGACGTTCAGGATTGTAGAATACATCCTTGACCATCCCGCGACCCAGGTCGATGCCGGGCTGATAGCTGCGGGTCTCGTCGGCCTCCTTGTCGTAGGAGTGGAGGGAGCCCTCTGACACCATATAGACCACCTTGGGGGTTTCGACCAGAGCGTTGGCCCGGCCATAGGAGGGATAAGCCTTCCAGGTGCCTACAGCGGTCTGCCCTGCAGCCGCCAGGGGCAGCAGCGAGGCAAAAAATATAGTAAGTTTTTTAATCATAGTACAGTATCGGGGTTATTGAAGAGTCGAGTTAAAGAAATCAAGCAATTTTGCAGTAGCGCGGCCTCGGTGGCTTATCCGGTTTTTGGCTTCGGCGCTCATCTGGGCGAAGCTCAGACCGGTGCCTGCGGGCATGAATATAGGGTCGTAGCCAAATCCATCCTCTCCACGTGGTGCGGTGAGAATCTCCCCCTCCACGCTCCCTTCAAAGAGGTGTTCGCGACCGTTGAGAATCAATGCGATGACCGTGGTGAAGCGGGCTGAGCGGCAGGTCTGCCCCAGGAGGTTTTTCAGGAGCAGGCGCATGTTTGCGAGGCTGTCGTGTCCTGGGCCGGCATAGCGGGCTGAGTAGACCCCCGGGGCTCCATCGAGGGCATCGACCATCAGGCCTGTGTCGTCGGCAAAACAGTCGTAGCCATAGTGCTCCTTGACATATCGCGCCTTCTGCAGGGCGTTGCCTTGGAGAGTGTCGGCGGTTTCGGGAATATCCTCGGTGCAGCCTATTTCGGCAAGGGAGAGGATTTTAAATTTGCCATTGGTGATAGCCCGTATTTCGTCGAGCTTATGGCGATTGTTGGTGGCAAATACTATTTCTTGCATATTATATATTATAACGCAAACACGCGCGATTTATTGCATGAAATTCCGGGAGCGGGGATGGTTTGGTGGTTTGCATTTGCAAATACAATAGAGCTGTGAAACACAGCGGTTTAGGTATGTTGATAGTTTTTTATGAAAAAAGTGGGATGAATTTGCAGTTTAGTTTTGTAAATTTTAGTAATTTTACAGCCCGATAACCCACCCCTCGTGCTCTGCCACCAATCATCCCATCCTGCCATGCCGGAAGAAGTCTACCACATACCAGCCCTGCTGCCTCAAACCCTTGAGGCTCTGAACATAACCCCAGGGGGGATCTATGTCGACGCCACTTTTGGAGGCGGGGGTCACTCGCGTGCCATCATAGATGAGCTTTCAGCCGGGGCAGGCGGCCATCTCTACTCCTTCGATCAGGATGAGGATGCCGTAAGCAACGCTCCCGCCGACCCGCGCTTCACGATGGTCTACTCCAACTTCCGCTTCATCGAAAACTTCATGCAATACTATGATGTGGATGCGGTGGATGGAGTTATGGCCGATTTGGGAGTGTCGTTTCATCACTTCGACGACTCCTCGCGGGGATTCTCGTTTCGCTTCGAGGGCCCGCTGGATATGCGCATGAATCGCCACTCGCCCCTTTCGGCAGCCGATATCGTCAATAAATATGACGAGACCCGCCTTGCTGACATTCTCTATCTCTACGGCGAGTTCAAGCAGAGCCGCGCTCTGGCTCGCGCCATAGTCAAGGCACGGAGTGAGCAGCCCATCGCCACGATAGGGCGCCTCACCGAGATAGTGAAACCGCTGATCGATATGCGCAAGGAGAAGAAAGATCTCGCCCGGGTGTTTCAGGCATTGCGCATTGAGGTCAACGATGAGATGGGAGCCCTGCGCGCTCTGCTCAAAGGCGCTCTCAACCTGCTCAAGCCCGGTGGCCGACTCGCTGTCATAACCTATCATAGCCTCGAAGACCGCATGGTCAAGAACTTCATGAAGACCGGAAACTGCGAAGGGAAAGCCGAACAGGACTTTTTCGGACAGATAAAGGCGCCGCTGAGGCCGTTGGGCAAACCTGTGACGCCAGACGACGCCGAGATAGAGCGCAATCCCCGCTCTCGCAGCGCAAGGCTCCGGGTGGCTGTCAAGCTCTGACCACCTTCCTGATATCCCACCAACCAAAAGAACTCCTCACCAATTCACTCCGCAAAACAACTCAAGAACCTCCGGATAGTCACCCGGAAACAGAAACCGAACTCCTTCTCTAAACTCACCCGTCCACGCTCATGGCAACCAAAAAGACTGAAAAACCTCACGGACGCCCCTCGATAGTGTCGCGCCTCTTCAGAGGGCAGATCATATCGAGCGACTTCTTCGCACGCCACTGGTTGCCGGTGCTGATATTCGTGCTTGTGGTCATGGTCTATATCACCACCAAATATACCTGCCAGACCAATATGGAGAAGATCGCCTCGCTCGAGAAGCGCCTCGAGATAGTCAACAATGAGAAAGCCCGCGAGCGCAGCGCCTTCATGGGCCGGATAAGGGAGACTTCGATGCAACACCGGGTCGACTCTCTCCACCTCAACCTCAAAGTGCAGTCACGGCCCCCTTACAAAATCGCTAAATAACCCCCATACTCTCTCATCCAATCCCTATAAGCTCCTTCGCAAAGTGAAAAAAGATAATCGCACCAACATCCTGTTCCGCTATCTCTTCGTGATTGCGGCGATCCTGGCTCTCACAGGCTGGATTGTCGTAGAGCTTTGCGACACCACAATCGTCTATGCCGACAAGTGGAATGAGAGCGCCAACCGCGAATTGCAGCAGTCGAAGGTCATAGTGCCCCCGCGCGGCAACATCCTCGCCTCCGATGGTAGTGTCCTGGCCACCAATCTCAACTTCTACACGGTGCGTCTCGACTACCGCGCCGAGAAATTCAACGATAAGCTCCTGCGCGACACTATCGACGAACTTGCTGCCGGGATGGCCCGCCTCTTCCCCGTGCGCGATGTCAAGGAGTGGAAAAGCTATCTGCTCAAGCCCCTCGAGAAGCCGGCTGACAAACGTCCGCGTGCCTATAAACTCCTCTCCGGCCTCTCGCACACAGAGATGGAGGCAATGAAGGAGCTCCCCTTCTTCAGCATCAAAAACCGCAACCGCAACGGCCTGACTTTTGAAAAATATATGCGCCGCTTCAACCCCTATGGCGACATGGCGCGCCGAAGCATCGGGGGCGTCGGAGAGACTACCGAAAGCAAGGAGATACATGGCATCTCAGGTCTCGAAAAGGCTCTCGACTCACTCCTCTATGGCAAAATCGGCTACAGCAAGATGATCAACCTGACCAAGAAGATCACTGACTGGACCGACATCCCGGCGGTGCCCGGCAGCGACATCGTCACCACCATCGATATCAACATGCAGGATATCGTGGAGAGCGAACTCAACAATGTGCTGGACACCTGCGGCGCTGACTGGGGCGTGGCGGTGCTGATGGATGTGAAGACCGGCGACATCAAGGCTATCTCAAATCTCGAACGCAACCCCCACGGTGAGGGTTATATCGAGGCCCGTAACCGTGCCGTGATGGGCTACGAGCCCGGCTCTGTGGTCAAGACCCTCTCGATGATGATAGCCGTGGAGGATGGCATAGTCGACAATCTCGACGAGGTTCTCCCCACCGGCAACGGCTGGGCCTACGCCGGAGGGCGCGCCATCACTGATGCCCACTACACCTCCTCAATCAGGGTAGGGGATGTCCTGGAGCAGTCCTCCAACATAGGGATGGCCAGGATCATCACCCGAAAGTATAACGACGACCCCGGAGCCTTCTACTCGCGCATCAAGAACCTCGGATTTCTCGAGCCGATGAACACCGGGATTGCCGGTGAGGTGCCACCCCGCTTCGACAGCATCCCCAACGACCGCGGCGGCCGCATAGCCCTCTCGCGCATGAGCTATGGCTACGCCACCGAGATACCCCCGCTCTACACTCTGGCCATCTACAACGCTATTGCCAACGATGGCGTGTTCGTGCGTCCCCGCCTCGTAAAGGAGGTCAGAGGCGAGGTCGACTCAGTGCTCCCCGTGGGCTATATGGGCAATGGGCGAGCATGCTCCCCGCGCACAGCCTCCATCCTGCGCAAGATGCTCACCAATGTGGTGTGGGGCGAGCATGGCACCGCACGCTTCCTGCGCAACGAGACCGTCCGCATAGCCGGCAAGACCGGCACATGTTATATGATCGAAAACGGGTCATACAATCAGGGAAAGAAACGTCTGGCATTCTGCGGATTTTTCCCCGCCGACAATCCCAAATACTCCTGTGTGGTGCTCACCTGCCACCCGACCAAAAACTTCTTCGGGGCCGCAACAACCTCGGGGCAGGTGCTCCGGAATATAGCTCTCAAACTCTTCTCGCGCGGCCTGCTTGACAATAGCTCAGACTACCGCGACAACACCCCGTCGACCGACTCCCCGACATTTTTTGCCTCGAGAGCTTCCGGGCGCTACGACCGCCTGCTGAGCGAATTTTCAATTCCATCACGGCGCACTCTCAAGGCTCCATCGGCTGTGGGGAAAGGGGAGATTCCTGATGTCAGGGGCTTCAGTCTCCGCGAAGCCATCGTGGCTATTGAGAGCGAAGGCTACAATGTGGAATACTCCGGCTCAGGATATGTCCGCAGCATGACCCCTCAGCCCGGCACCCGGCTCCCCAAGGGGACGAAGGTCCACCTCGCCCTGTCAAACTGACCCCTCCTCTATCACGAACACAAGACTACATCACTATCCAACCTCAAATATATATTATAAGGTGAAAACTCTCAACTACCTCCTCTCTCACATAGAGATTAAAGAAATCATCGGCTCGACTGACAAGGAGATCTCCGCGCTCACTTCCGACTCCCGCAAAGTGGAGGCCGACACTCTGTTTGTGGCCGTGCCCGGTGTTAGTGTCGACGGACACAAGTTTATCCCCATGGCTCAGGAGAAGGGTGCGGTAGCTGTGGTGTGTGAGCAGTTGCCCTCAATGCTCTCCACCCACGTCACCTATATAGTGGTGGCTTCCTCGGCGCTCGCCTTGGGATTTCTCGCCTCGGCGTGGTGGGATAACCCCTCGTCGAGACTCAAACTCGTGGGTGTCACCGGAACCAACGGCAAGACCACCACTGCAACGCTCATCTATGAGATGGCGCGCCTGCTCGGCCACAAAGCCGGTCTCCTCTCCACGGTGTGCAACTATGTCGACGGCGAGGTCTATCCCACTGACCATACTACCCCTGATCCGCTGACTCTCAACGAGATGCTCCATCGCATGGTGGAAGCCGGCTGTGAATATGCCGCCATGGAGGTGAGCTCGCATGCCGCTGACCAGGAGCGTATCGCCGGCCTGAAATTTCAGGGCGGAGTGTTCACCAACCTTACCCGCGACCATCTTGACTATCATAAGACCTTCGAGGCCTATCTTGCGGCGAAAAAGAAATTTTTCGACCACCTTCCCGCCTCAGCTTTCGCTCTGACCAATGCTGACGATAAGGTGGGGGAGGTGATGCTCCAGAACACCCGCGCCAAGCGCTTCACCTACTCGCTGCGCACCGATGCCGACTTCCGAGGCCGCATAGTGGAGCAGCGTCTCGACGGCACCCTGCTGTCGCTCAACGGCCGGGAGGTGGAGATGATGTTTACCGGTAAATTCAATGCCTACAATCTCACCGCCGTCTATGGTGCCTGCGTGCTCCTGGGATGGGATAAGGATGATGTGCTCCGCGAGATGTCGCGACTCGTGCCTGTGGCCGGCCGCTTCCAGGCTTTCCACTCCCCGCGGGGCTATACCGCCATCGTGGACTATGCCCACACCCCCGATGCTGTGGTCAACGTCATCAATGCCATCCGCGAGGTGATAGGCCCTAAAGGGGAGATTATCACCGTGGTAGGCGCCGGAGGCAACCGCGACAAAGGGAAGCGCCCCATAATGGCCCGCGAGGCCGCTGCCGGAAGTCAGAGAGTGATCCTCACTTCCGATAATCCACGCTTTGAGGAGCCTGAGGATATAATCCGCGATATGGAGGAGGGACTCGACGCCGAGGCGCGCTCCCGCACTCTCCACATCACTGACCGCCGCGAAGCCATCCGCACTGCCTCACTTCTGGCCTCGAAAGGGAGCGTAATACTCATTGCCGGCAAAGGCCACGAGGACTATCAGGAAATCAAGGGTGTGAAACATCACTTCGACGACCGCGAGGTGGTGCTCGAAATCATAGCCTCCGAAAAGCAATAATCAATCCCACACACGAAATAAATCCTCCATCTTAAACCAACCCAACCACCGTGCTTTACTATCTTTTCGATCTGCTTCAGGACTACCACGTGCCCGGCTCACGCCTGATGAGCTATATCACCTTCCGCTCTGGAGCCGCCCTGCTGCTCTCGCTGTTTATCGCAATGGTTATCGGTCGCAAAATCATCGACCGCCTGCAGCTTATGCAGGTGGGCGAAATAGTCCGCGACCTTGGCCTCGAGGGGCAGATGCAGAAGAAAGGAACCCCAACGATGGGTGGTGTCATCATCATCATATCCATCCTCATCCCTTGTCTGCTTGTGGGCGACCTCTCAAACATCTATATGCTGCTGATGCTCATCTCCACCGTCTGGCTGGGAGTGCTCGGATTTTGCGACGACTATATCAAAGTGGCCAAGCATGATAAGGAGGGTATGAAGGGTAAATTCAAGATTGTAGGTCAGGTGGGTCTCGGGCTTATCGTGGGCCTGACGATGTATCTGAGTCCCGCTATCACTCAGCGCCAGGTAGACCGGGAGATTGCTGACACGCAGAATGTCGAGACCGTGATTATCGACGCCTCTCGCGACAGTAAGTCCACACAGACCACCATCCCCTTTGTGAAAAACAACAACTTCGACTATGCCTATCTGACACAGTGGATGGGAAAATATGCCCAGACCGGCGGCTGGATCCTGTTCATCATCGTGGTGATAGTGGCTGTGGCAGCCACAAGCAATGGGGCCAACCTCACCGACGGCCTCGACGGCCTCTGCGCCGGCACCTCGGCCATCATCTGTGTGGCACTCGCCATCATGGCATATCTCGGGGGCAACCTCATCTACTCCACCTATCTCAACATCATGTATATACCCGGATCGGCGGAGTTGGTGGTGTTTATGTCGGCCTTCATTGGTGCTCTCATAGGATTTCTATGGTATAATGCCTTCCCGGCTCAGGTTTTTATGGGCGACACCGGCTCTCTCACCATCGGCGGCATCATAGCGGTGTTTGCAATCCTAATCCATAAGGAGCTGCTCATCCCTATCCTCTGCGCCATCTTCTTCATTGAGGATCTTTCGGTGATGCTCCAGGTGGCCTACTTCAAATTCACGAAGAAAAAATATGGCGAAGGGCGCCGCATATTCAAGATGACACCCCTTCACCACCATTTCCAGAAGCCCGGTAATGCCGGAATCAAGGCGCTGATACAGAATCCTATCGGAGCCATCCCCGAGTCGAAGATAGTGACCCGCTTCTGGATCGTGGGGATATTCCTCGCCGTCATCACATTCGTGACGCTCAAAATCAGATAACATTTTCACGGTTAAAAAAATCCATCCATACACACACATATATTACTGAAAAATGAAGAATCTCGTGGTACTCGGCGGGGGAGAGAGCGGCGTAGGAGCCGCCATCCTCGGAAAAGATAAAGGGATGAAGGTGTTTCTGAGCGACTCAGGCTCTATCCCCGAAAAATATCGCGCAATGCTCGATGCCGAAGGGATCGAGTGGGAGCAGGGTGGACACTCTATGGACCGCATCCTCCGGGCCGATGAGGTGGTGAAAAGCCCCGGTATACCCCCTACGGCTCCCGTGGTGGTGGCTATCACCGAACGGTCAATCCCCGTCATCTCTGAAATAGAACTTGCCGGACGCTATACTGATGCCAAAATGGTGTGCATCACCGGGAGCAATGGCAAGACTACCACCACACTGCTCACATACCATATACTCCGCAAGGCGGGGCTCAATGTGGGGCTCGCCGGCAATGTGGGCAAGAGCATGGCTCTGCAGGTGGCCCGTGAGAATCATGATGTGTATGTTATAGAGCTGTCGAGCTTCCAGCTTGAGAATATGTATGACTTCCGCGCCAATATAGCTGTGATTCTCAATATCACCCCTGACCATCTCGACCGCTACGACTACGAGATGCAAAACTATGTCAACGCCAAATTCCGTATCCTCAACAATCTCACCACTAAGGATGCCTTCATCTACTGGCAGGACGACCCCGTGATCCGTCGCCAGCTGGAGCAGTTCGAGACCGATGCTCAGCGCTTCCCCTTCGCCGAGCATCGCGAGGATGAGCTCACCCGCGCCTGGGTCGACGACGAGGCCTCGATTGTGATCGACACTCCCGCCACGAAGTTGCGGATGCCCCGCGCCGACCTCTCGCTCAATGGCCTCCACAACCTCTACAACTCTATGGCGGCAGCCCTCTCGGCCTGTATCCTCGACATCGACAAGAAGGAGATACGCGAGGCTCTCTCTGACTTCGAGGGGGTGGAGCATCGCCTCGAGTATGCAGGGACGGTAGACGGCGTCAGATATATCAACGACTCCAAGGCTACAAATGTCAACTCATGCTGGTATGCCCTCGAGTCGTCGCCCGCCAACACTATTCTCATCCTCGGAGGGAAAGATAAGGGCAACGACTACAGCGAGATTCTTCCTCTGGTCAAGGAGAAGGTGAAGGCTATAGTGTGCATGGGTAAGGATAATACCAAACTCCTCGACTATTTCACAGGAGAGGTGGCTGAGATCCGCGACACTCACTCGCTCAGCGAGGCTCTCGAGGAGTGCCGACGCCTCGCCTCCGCCGGCGACACCGTGCTTCTCTCTCCCTGCTGCGCAAGTTTCGACCTCTTCAAGAGTTATGAGGATCGCGGGCGCCGGTTCAAGGATTATGTCAGAGCCTGGATGGAAAAGTGACCCCCCGCGCTGCCCTTCCCGCCTCTGAGAGATGAATCAAACTTAAAAATCTACCAAAACCTTCCACCAGTTCAATTATCACACCAATAATGGCTGAAACCACAACACTCATAAACGAATCAAACATTCCCCAGACGAAGCCCAAGGCCATAGCCTCGGCCGACAAACATATCTGGGGCATATTCATAGCCCTCTGCATCATCTCTACCATAGAGCTCTATAGCGCCTCCTCGCGAGAGGTCTCCGGCTCGTCGATAGGAGTGATGGGACCCATATTGCGCCACCTTATGATGCTCGGAGGAGGCACACTTATCGTCTGGCTCTTCTCGCGCCGCCACTACTCCGATTTCATCCCCTTCACCATAGGATTTTCGCTGCTGAGCGTGGCGATGATGGTCACAGTGATGATATGCGGCGATTATATCAACGGGGCGCGTCGCTCGCTCACTATCCTTGGCATAGGTATCTTCCCGGCTGAGATGGTCAAGCTTTCGGCCGTGCTGATGATAGCATTGGTGATGACATGGAATCCTGACACCAAAAAGGTTGGTGTGACCTCCCGGGCCGTCGTGTGGTCAGGATTCATAGTGCTTCTCCTTAGTTCACTCTTGATAGAGCAGGGACTTACCAACACACTTCTGCTCCTCTCCATAAGCTACTCGATGATGATCGTCGGTGGTGTGAAGGTCAAGCATCTGATAATTCTCACACTCGTTTATATAGCTCTCGGAGCAGCTTTCCTCGCATTCGTCAAGATCTCAAACAGCGGACGTTTTGAGACCTGGGTAGCGCGACTCGAGCGCCACGGCAACACCAAGGTGATCGAAGGTAAGGAGGTGAAGGTCGACCCCTGGGAGATAGAACCTACGGGCAAAAACCGTCAGGAGATCCTCTCCTATATGGCGCAGGCTCATGGTGGCATCCATGGGGTGGGTCCAGGCAACTCACGCGAGGCCTCGCGACTCCCCCTGGCTTTCTCTGACTATATTTTTGCCATCATTGTCGAGGAGCTCGGATTGATAGGAGGCATAGTGGTGCTTGTGCTCTATCTGTGGCTGCTTGGGCGAGCCTCAGGCATCGCCTCTCACTGCACGCGCACCTATCCGGCTCTCGTGGTGATAGGGATGGCGGTGATGATAGCCTTCCAGGCCCTCTTCCACATGGCTATTGTCAGCGGTGCATTCCCGGTGTCGGGACAGCCCCTGCCGCTCATCTCCAAAGGGGGCACTTCGATATTAGTCACGGCGATCGCCTTTGGCATCATGCTCTCCATCAGCCGGACGGCCACTCGCCAGGGGGGCAAGAAGCAGGATATCCGCGAGGAGTTTGAGGCTCTTCCGGAGCAGTTTGGTGGCGAAAACAAGATGCAACTCTAAGCCCAAGTCCATAATTACTCCTTATCAGATCCGATAGTCAGCGACACCGAAATAATCCCCAAAAACCGAAAATCATGAAGAAAATCCTCATATCCGGCGGTGGCACAGGTGGCCACATCTTCCCCGCTCTTTCAATAGCCGATGCGCTCAAGCGCCGCTGGCCCGATGCCGAAATCCTCTTCGTAGGTGCCCAGGGGCGCATGGAGATGGAGAGAGTGCCTGCGGCCGGCTATCAGATTGAAGGATTGCCGGTGGCCGGATTTGACCGCCGCAAGCTATGGCGCAACTTCTCGGTGCTCATCAAGCTCTGGAAGTCGCTGCGCAAGGCTCGCCGAATAGTCCGCGATTTCAAGCCCGATATCGCCATCGGTGTGGGGGGCTATGCCAGCGGGCCGGTCCTGAAGCAGGCGCAGAAAGCAGGGATTCCCACTCTCCTGCAGGAGCAGAACTCCTACGCGGGTGTCACCAATAAACTCCTTGCCTCTAAAGCGGGAACCATCTGCGTGGCCTACGACGGGATGGACCGGTTCTTTCCGGCTGAGGTGATAGTGAAGACAGGCAACCCCGTGCGTAAGGATTTGGAGAATTGCACCGTTGATGCCTCAGAGGCTAAGCGTCTGCTCGGATTCGACCCTGAGAAGCCTCTGCTGCTGGCAGTCGGGGGGAGTCTGGGTGCACGCACCATCAACGAGGCTATCGCCGCTTCGCTCCCCATGCTCAAGCAGAAGGGGGTGAGCCTTCTCTGGCAGACAGGGCGCTACGGTGCCGACAAATTTCAAGCCCTGGCCAAGGACTACGACAATGTCAAGGCCACCACATTCATCTCCGATATGGCCACCGCCTACCGTGCCGCCGACCTGGTGGTGTCGAGAGCCGGAGCGGGCACTATTTCTGAGCTGCAGAATCTCGGCAAGGCTTGCATCCTCATCCCCTCGCCAAATGTAGCTGAGGACCACCAGCGTCACAATGCCGAAGCCCTCTCCTCGCGCGCCGGCGCGGTGATGATACTCGATGCGGATGCCGTGGAGCAACTGCCTGATGCCGTCGCACAGCTCATCGACAATCCCGGACAACGCGCCGCGCTAAGTAGCGAAATCTCAAAGATGGCTCTGCGCGATGCCGACGAGAAGATAGCCGATCATGTGGAGCAGCTCATCAACCAACACAAATAAAAAGCCCACAAATGCTGAAATAATTATCATTTTCGCCCTCAAAATATTCCAACTACGCTCCCTCCTTAAATTCATCGCTCCTCATCAAAACCAGCTAACTGACATGAAGCATAACCTCAACGAAATCACCAATATCTACTTTGTAGGCGCCGGCGGCATTGGCATGGCTGCTTTAGAGCGCTATTTCCTCGGCATCGGGAAAAAAATTGCCGGCTACGACCGTACTCCTACTCCGCTCACCCACGCGCTGCAGGCCGAAGGGGTGGAAATCTCTTTCGATGAAAGCGCCGACACTATCCCCGCTGATTTCCGCAACCCCGCAACTACTCTGGTGGTCTACACTCCCGCCGTCCCCTCCCAAATGCCGATCCTGAAATATTTCCGCGAGAATGGCTTCGAGGTGTTGAAGCGTGCCGAAGTGCTGGGACTCATCACCCGCAATTCGCGCTCGCTCTGCTTTGCCGGTACCCACGGCAAAACTACTACATCGTCGATGGCTGCCCATATACTCACTACGGGACCAATCGGCTGCACCGCTTTCCTTGGAGGCGAACTCATCAACTACAACACCAATTTCCTCCTGGCCCCATCGTCACCATTCAGTGTGATTGAGGCCGATGAGTTTGACCGCTCCTTCCATCATCTGACCCCCACGGTGGCCGTCATCACCGCCACAGACCCGGACCATCTCGACATCTACGGCACCGAAGAGGCTTATCTCGAAAGCTTCGCCCATTTCACGGAGTTGATCCGCCCGGGGGGTGCCCTCATAGTCCACGAAGGACTCAAACTCAAGCCCAGAGTGGCTGAAGGGGTGAAGCTCCTGACCTACTCGCGCGACAGTGGCGACTTCCACGCCTCCTATATCCGTCGCGAGCCAGGCACAATCACTTTCGATGTCGTCACCCCGCGCGGCACCATCCGAAATATCAATCTCGGTGTCCCCGTGGAGGTCAATATCGAAAACGCCGTGGCCGCCGTGGCCGCCGTCTGCATGACCGAGGCTTGGGATCCGGAGTCGATACGTGAGGCTCTGAGCACCTATCGCGGCACCAAGCGTCGCTTTGAGTGCCACCTCAAGGAGGATAACGGAAGCGGACATGTGATCATTGACGACTATGCCCACCATCCCCGGGAGGTGAGCAAATCAATAGAGTCAGTCAAAGCGCTCTACCCGGGGCGCCATCTCACCGTGGCCTTCCAGCCCCATCTCTACAGCCGCACCCGCGACTTCGCCCCGGAGTTTGCCGAGGCCCTCTCGGCTGCCGACACCCTGCTGCTGCTCGACATCTATCCCGCCAGGGAGGAGCCCATCGAGGGAGTGACCTCGAAAATCATTTTCGACAATGTTAATTGCAACGATAAAATCTTAATTCCCAAAGAAAAATTGGTAGAAACATTGAAAAATCGTAACTTTGACATTCTCCTTACTCTCGGTGCCGGCGATATCAACACCTTGATACCCGAAATCATAGCCACACTCCCTGCCCATAACTGATGCCACGCTATCTCAAAATAATATTCTCGCTGCTGCTGGTCGCTTACATAGTGATCGCACTGACTGTGACCGCAGCGCAGCCTGACACCACTGTGTGCCGGGGTATTGAGATAGAGGTGAAGGATGCCGACGGGCAGCCGCAGCAGTTTGTGACGAAGGCCGAACTTGCCCGCGAGCTCGACTCCCTCCCCGAGAAGGCTCCCGGCATGGCGATGTCAAATATCAATCCTCAGACCATCCGCCGGCTCCTCCTGGGGCTCGACAAGATCGAGGATGTGGAGGTGGTCAGGATGACCGACGGTAAAATACATATCTGTGCCACGCCTATTATCCCCGTGGCGCGTGTGTTTGACCGTGGTGAGTCATACTATATCAACCGCTCCGGCAAGCGAGTGGGCGCTGACGCCCGCTATCATAAGGATGTCCCGGTGATAGAGGGTCACTTCGAGTATGCCGATACCGGCTTCACTGCAGCCTCGCTTCTGCCGCTGCTCTCCTACATAGCCTCCGATTCCGTTTGGAACGCCTATATATCTATGATTAAGGTGAAATCGCCCAACGATATTATCCTCGTCCCGGTGATACGCGAGCATGTGATAAACATAGGCGCCCCCAACAATCTCGACGACAAATTTGCCCGCCTCAGGAAATTCTACACCGATGTGCTTCCGCTGCAGGGCTGGGAGAAATACGACACTCTCAAGCTCAAATGGAAGGGGCAGCTCGTGGCTACCCGACGCACCAAAGCAGCCACAAAGATCGATGCCTCGCGATTTGACGACGATGAGACCATCGACACCGGCACGATGCTTGCCGGCGACAATGTGGCTCCCGGACAGACTGTCCCCGGTGTGAAAGCCCACTCTGAGAAGCCGATCCCCGGAGCCGGATCAGGAACGGCAAAGCAACCTGCAAAAGAGCAACCTGCAAAAGAGCAACCTGCAAAAGAGCAACCCGCAAAACAGCAATAATCTTAGTAAACCCAATCCAACAATACCAAATACTCATCATTCCAACCCACACACATGGAAGAGAAATATATCATAGCGCTTGAAATAGGCAGTTCAAAGATCAAAGGTGCTATCGGCATTGTCGAAAAGGCCGGCACACTGAGTGTAAAAGCCGTAGAAGAGGAGCGTCTCACTGATGGTGTCCGCTACGGTTGCATCCGCAATGTGGTTGAGACGGCATCCGCAATCAAAAGCGTCATCGACAGGCTTGAACAGCGCGAGCCCTCCCGCAAGGTGACCGGAGTATACGTGTCGATAGGTGGCCGCTCGCTCATGTCTGATCGCCTCGATATCGAGCGCCGCCTCCCCGGCGAGATGGAGATCACCAACGAGCTTATAACTGACATCACCAACGAGGCCCTTAACTATCAGATGCACGAGCGCACGATAGTGGCCGTGGAGCCCTATGAGTTTAAGGTAGACAATGCTTCGGCTGCCCGCGCGGTAGGTATGTTTGGCTCTCATGTAGATGCCCGCCTGAATCTCATCAGCTGTCGCACCCAGTTGATGCGCAATCTCAACCATGTGCTCGACGAAAGGCTCCACCTTACCGTCAACGATATTTTCGTGCGCCAGATTGCCGAGGCCGACCTTGTGCTTTTCAATGAGGAGAAGCGTCAGGGCTGTATGCTGGTCGACTTCGGCGCCGAGACTACCACAGTGTCGATCTACAAAAACGGTGTGATAGTCTATCTCGCCACTCTCCCCATGGGCTCGCGCAACATCACACGCGATATCACCGCCCTCAACTATCTCGAAGAGCGCGCCGAGGAGCTGAAGATCATCGGTGGGAATGCCCTGTCAACCCCCGACACCTTCACGGCAGCTCCCACCCACGCCAGCGGTGTTGACTTCACGCAGGTCAACAACTATGTGGCTGCACGCGCCGGAGAGATCATCGACAATATCAACGAGCAGATCAAATATGCCGGCCTCACAGCCGACAAACTCCCGGCAGGTATCATCCTTGTGGGCCGCGGCTCTAAGCTCAACGGTTTCGACCGCCGTCTTGCGAGCATGACAAATATGAAGGTGCGCGTAGGTCTCCCCGCCAACCGCATCCGCATCCTCGACAGCCGTGTCAACGGTGGTGACCATGTCGACGTCATCGCCGTGCTTGCCCAGGCAGCGAAATCGCCCGAAGTGAATGAGTGCATGCCCCTGCAGCGCACTTCGCAGCCCTCTCCCGAAGCAGACTATGCCCGTGCCCACGGTGCTGTACCCAATCAGGAGCCCCTCTATCCTCAGCAGCCGTATGGGCAGCAATTCGCTCAGCCCCAACAGCAGCAGTATGGTCAGCCGGCTCAGCCCCAGCAGCAATACGCTCAGCCTCAACAGCAGCAGTATGGTCAGCCGGCTCAGCCTCAGCAGCAGCCGGCTCAGTCCCAGCCTCAAACTCAGCCGTATGGCCAGCAGCCTTACCAGCCTCAGCAACCCGCTCCCGGCAATGCCTATGCCGCTCAGGCCAAGAATATCACCAATGCCACTACTCAGGCTGCCCCCGAGCAGGGTGCCCCCACCCAGGAGACCAATCCCTACGGTGGCACTCAGCATAAGAGCGGCATGGCTAAGGCATGGCAGGCTCTCCGCAACCGCGTGGCGCAGATCATGACCGAGCCTGTAGAAGACGACGAAGCAGACAACTAACGCACTTCTCTTATTCCCCCCCAATCCACTCTAATTCAAATCCCCAATAATTTACCCAACAAGCCAATCCCTCCCTACCATTATGGACGAACTCAAAAACCAATATAATCAGGACCTCTCCGACACCTCAGCATTCCAGAAAGCCCCCGTCAATGAAGAAGAGTCGGATCTCGCTTTCGACATCATGGCTATCGGTGTAGGTGGCGGTGGCAACAACGCCGTCAACCACATGTATGTCCAGGGGATAAAGCGTGTCTCTTTCGTAAATATCAATACTGACTATCAGACGCTTCGCCACTCGCAGGTGCCCCACACTCTCCAGATTGGCGATGGCCTCGGAGCCGGCAACAAGCCTGAGAAAGCCCGCGACTTTGCCGAGGAGAGCGCCGACAAGATTGCCGAACTCTTCGACGAACGCACCCGAATGGTGTTCATCACCGCAGGTATGGGCGGAGGCACCGGCACCGGTGCAGCTCCGGTTGTGGCGCGCATCGCCAAGGAGCGCGGCCTCCTCACCATCGGTATCGTCACCATCCCCTTCCTGTTTGAGGGTCAGAAGAAGATTAAGAAGGCGATCGCCGGTGCCGACGAGATGGCAAAGCATGTCGACGCCCTGCTGGTGATCAACAACGAGCGTCTGAGCGAGATCTATGGCGACCTCGACTTCCTCAACGCCTTCGGCAAAGCCGACGATACCCTCTCTATCGCAGCGCGCTCCATCTCTGAGCTGATAACCTGCAACGGCCTTATAAACCTCGACTTCAACGATGTTGACACTACCCTCCGCAACGGTGGTGCGGCCATCATCTCAACCGGTTATGGCGAAGGGGAAAACCGTGTCACTAAGGCTATCCACGATGCCCTCAATTCTCCTCTGCTCAAAAACCGCGACATCCTCGGTTCGAAGAAGCTCCTCTTCAACGTGTATTTCAACCCCAACGCCGAGGAGAAATTCCTCATGAGCGAGACCCGCGAGATCACAGACTTCATTGGTTCGATCACCACTGAGGTGGATGTGATCTGGGGTGTAGGCTTCGATGAGAGTCTCGGTAACGGTGTGAAGATGACTATCCTCGCCGCCGGCTTCGACGTGAGCCTCCGCGAAGAGGAGGATGGCCTCATAGAAAAGGGTGGCTTCTCCTTTGGCGAGAAACCGGCAAAGAAGCAGCCCGAGCCTGCAAAACCGATGGTACAAAACCAGTCCGAGCCCTCAAAGGTAGGGTCGGATGTGTCAGACGAGCGCCTTGCCGAGGAGTATGGCATCAACAAGATCAAGGATCTCACCGAGGGTAAGGACCGCTCGTCGAAGATAATCCTTGGCATCAACCAGCTCGACGACGACGCAATCTGCGATACCCTTGAGAAATATCCTACCTACAAGCGCGACCGTAAAATCGTGGAGGATGTGCGCAACGGCGCCATCGATTCCGCCACTGCCAATACTCCCCAGACCGGTAAAAGCGGTAGCACCCAGTTCGTTTTCGGATAACAAGGGCAATAGTTCGCGCCTGATAAGCGACGAAAAAAATATATGGCAATAACGCACGCCGCCGTGGTCGATATCATCCACGGCGGCGGCGTCACATACTGTCCGGTCTCGATCTATAATGACCTGATCACTTTGCAGGGATTCCCTACTGCCAGAGAATTTGCCGGAATATCTTTTGTCACTACACTGCCCGCGCCGATGACGCAATTGTCGCCGATTGTCACACCGGGAACCACAACCACATTGCCACCGATCCACACGTTATTGCCCACGGTGATTGGCTTGGCATATTCAAGCCCACGGTTGCGCTGCTCCACGTCAAACGGATGTCCGGCGGTATAGAAAGCACAATTGGGAGCGATAAACACGTTATCGCCAAACGTCACCTTAGCCTCATCGAGGATCACACAATTGACGTTCATATAGAAATTTTCCCCAACCGCAATGTTGTAGCCGTAGTCGCAGTGGAAAGGCGATTCGATAATGAACTGCCCCTTGACGCTACCTAAAATCTTGCGTAGCAACTCATATCGCCTCTCATCTTCCACCGGCGAGAGCGAATTGATTTCATGAAGGACACTCTTGCAGGCTTTGCGCTCGGCAATCAGAGATGGATCATAGTTGGCATCATAGAGCTCACCGGCGAGCATCTTTTCTTTTTCGCTTATCATAGAATAACCATATTTTTATTATTCACATTGATTCGCCCTTTATGGCGCCGGGTCAATAACACTCTTTGTCGTTGGGGAAGTCGCTGGATTTCACATCTTTGATATAATTCCCTACGGCATCCTCTATGACTGTGTCGAGGTCAGCGTAGCGGCGGAGGAAGCGAGGCGAGAACCCTTTGTTGATACCAAGCATATCGTGCATCACGAGCACTTGCCCATCGCAACCATTACCGGCTCCTATGCCGATGGTAGGGATCGAAAGCATTGACGACACCTTTTTGGCAAGCGAGGCGGGAATTTTCTCAAGCACTATCGAAAAGCAGCCGGCCTTTTCGAGCAGGAGGGCATCGTCGATAAGTTTCTGAGCTTCCTCCTCCTCACGCGCACGTACATTATAGGTACCGAACTTGTTGATGCTTTGGGGTGTGAGACCCAGGTGACCCATCACAGGTATGCCGGCTGAAAGGATGCGCTCTATCGACTCGAGGATCTCTCGGCCACCCTCCAGCTTCAATGCCTCCACAGAACTCTCCTTCATGATGCGGACAGCCGACGCCAGAGCCTCTTTGGAGTTACCCTGATAGCTGCCGAAAGGCATATCGCACACCACGAGGGCACGTTTTACTCCATTGACCACGCTTCGGGCGTGGTAGATCATCTGGTCGAGAGTCATGGGGAGGGTGGTATTGTTGCCCACCATCACATTCGAGGCTGAATCGCCCACGAGTATCGCATCCATACCCGCCTCATCGATGAGTTTGGCCATAGAATAGTCGTAGGCGGTGAGCATGGCGATCTTCTCACCCTTATCCTTCATCTCCTGGAGGCGGCGTGTAGTCACTTTGCGTGAATCTTCAACAGTATAGGTTGACATATCGGTTTGTAAATAAATTTTTTGGTATTAAATTGTCCCGCAAAGGTAATACAAATCTTCAAAAGAGCGCCAAAACGCCCCAAAAGTTATCCCTATCCTGCTCCAATTGATAGCATTTCCAATTCGTGACAAACTGTCTCCCGCATGTGACATAGTCTAAACACCTACTAAGACGATCTGTTTGACGGGAACTCTACGATTATTCTTTGTAGAATAAAATCTTGCTTGCCTCAATATTTTTTGTAATTTTGCATTTATCTCTTTCGAAAAAGAGAATTTAGGCAACTCGATAGCAAATGCGATTTACAAGATCGGAAAAAATAGAAAATAAAAATTCTTATTCAGAAAATGGCACAAAATAGATTAAATAAATTGGAATTGACGTGGATTGACAAGGACAAGGAGGTGTCTGCTGTTGAACCACGATTATTTATTGAGAATCAGGAGTTTAGCTGGGGGGGGGTAAAAACCGATACTCTTCCTAATGGGAAACCGTGGCCGGGCAATATGCTCATTCACGGTGATAATCTTCTCGCATTACGCGCTCTCGAAGAAAACTTTACAGGAGCAGTAAAGTGTATTTACATTGACCCTCCTTACAATACAGGAAATGCCTTTGAGTATTACGACGATAATGAAGAACATTCCAGATGGCTAAATCTTATGTATCAGCGTTTACGCATTCTACATAAGTTGCTTTCTAAAGATGGAGTGCTTTGTTTACATCTCGATGATGGCGAGGTTCATTATGCTAAAGTTATATGCGATGAAATATTTGGACGTTCTAATTTCATTGCTACTGTTGCACTCCGTTCATCAACCCCAAGTGGTGTTAAAACAGCGCATCGGAATAAGAAATTAATCAAGCAAAAAGACTTGATGCTGGTTTACAAAAAATCTGATGCACTTGAAATTTACCCTCAATATGTCAAAAGAGAAACATACGATACCCATTATTCTTACTTTATCAAAGAGTTTAATGGGAAAAAATTGCTTGTTAATTTATTAGATGTTCTCATTGAGAACGGCATACTTCCTCAAAACGCTACATTAAAAGATATTGATATTCGAGATAAGAAATTTAAGGAATTTTATCTTGTTCATCGCAATCAAATATGCACAACACAATCACATAAAAATGAGGAAGCACGAAAATATTCGTTAGAGCATATTAATGAGGTGGTTTCTTTCCGTTCAAAAGACGGTACTAAAGATGATTTTTATTATAATGGGCGTGTGATATCATTATTAAGTGCCGGCATTCAAACTGTAGTTTGGAATCGCGAAATTACTGAAGACCTTGGTATGCTATTGTGTGATTTTTGGGAGGACATAGACTTCCAAAATACTCAAAACGAGGGAGCTGTTGATTTTCCAACGTCAAAAAAGCCTGAAGCTCTTATTTTTAGAGTACTTTCGCTATTCACTAAGCCAGAAGATTTAGTTCTTGATAGTTTCCTCGGAAGTGGCACCACCGCAGCCGTTGCTCATAAGATGGGGCGTAAATGGGTTGGGGTAGAATTAGGTGAACACGCCTACTCTCATTGTGTACCTCGTCTTAGGAATATAATTGACGGAACTGATCCCACAGGTATGACTAGTTCGTTAAATTGGCAAGGTGGTGGAGGTTTTAAGTTCTATGAACTTGCGCCGAGCCTTCTAAATCACGACAAGCACGGCCACCTTGTTATCAACAAGGAATATAATGCCGATATGCTTGCCGCTGCCATGGCTAAACATCAAGGCTTCACATATTCTCCGAATGCAGAAGTTTATTGGAAACAGGGTAACAGCTCTGAGCATGACTTCATCTTCACAACTACACAACTGATTACTGCTGAAATGCTCGAAACCATTCACGATCAGTTGGGCGAAAATGAATCATTGCTTATCTGTTGCACAAAGTTCCAACCCGAATGTCGCAACCGCTTCTCAAACATCACAATCAAGAAGATACCAAAGGTACTTCTCGATACATGCGAATTTGATAAAGATGACTACTCTCTCAACATCATGTCAGTACCCGATATTGAGGAAGAATTTGACGACCTCGACCCCGACAACGATTTGACCGCAGATACTGATAACTCGCCTTCGCCTTTTGATGAATAGTAGACTATGGATTCTCAAGTAAATTATATCCGTCAGCGACTCTCGCTTCGCACGCCACTTGCTAAGGCTCTCGATCTTACCGCACGTTTGACCGACAGGCTTTCTTTGCAGAAAC
>CAZUEY010000022.1:0-29922 GCA_964619395.1 uncultured Staphylococcus sp.
CGTCCTTTGCAATTCCGATCCTCTGACACAGGATAGAGGTTTGGAAGGTCAAAGGCGTAAGGTCGCGCTTCATCTGCTTAATGTAGTTCTCGCCGAGAAGCTGCAAGTTTTCAATCGAGGAATATTCACGGTAATAGACCGCGACGGAGCGCATCTTATTGAGGTCTCGGTCAAGGCGACGGAGGTAGCCTTTGAGATATGGAGGCACAGACTCGCCTTTAGCGTTAAGAGCGCGGATGCGCTCTTTGGTACGCCATATCTCATAAACAGTAGCCTCAATAGTCCTGATAAGTTCCACGTCCATTTTGTCGCGGTAGTGCAAGAACCACGAGCCTTTCTGCGTCTGCGGCATATCACTCAAAATCATAATAGAGTGATTGTAGGAGTGTTTGCCGAAATACGACTTAATGCCGCCGTTGGCAGGGAGCGTTTCATCTTTGAGTTTGGCGTAGTCAATAAACTTGGCTTCATCGACAAGGAGCCACGAGAGCGTGAGCGAGTTGGACGAGCCGGGGCGGTCCTGAGAGATAATGATAGAGTCTGTCTTGCCGGTGCGTCGCCCTGCGACGATAACGGTAGTGTTCGCGCCTATAAGTTGAGTAGGGCGTTGGGGCTTGTTAAAGTAAACTCTTTTTTGCTCATGGAAATTTCGTATCTTTGCGACAAACCAATAAAATCTATTCGCTTATGCCTTGGTGGGTAGCAATGATAATCGGAGCCGTATCCGTTTTTGTATTTGAAATTGTCAAAGCAATTTTGAAAAAAATCCGCATAAAACCATTTGTGGTGAATATTTGCGCTTTCGTGTTAACTATGGTCTTGACTGTCGTAGTTGCCTACGCAATCAGATACATCTTTTTCACTCCTATCTGGGAATAGAGTATCAAATTCGCGGTCGGTGCCGTCGGGGTTTGCAATGAACCAGTTATACTTTTCACGCATACGAAGCACCTTATCCACAAGTGCTTGTGGATAACGCTCGCGTAACTCTACCTCTTTTTTACAATTAGGCTGCGTTTGCTTTTGAGGAAGAAAAATCCCCGCCAGAATTTCTTCTGACGGGGTTTAAGCGGAGAGGACGAGATTCGAACTCGTGGTAGGATTGCTCCTACGTCAGTTTAGCAAACTGGTGGTTTCAGCCACTCACCCACCTCTCCAATATGACGGGATTTTTCCCTAAAGCGGTGCAAAGTTAAGGCTATTATTTGAAACCTGCAAGTTTTTTTGAATCTTTTTGAAAAAGCATTCGATCGCTTCGCCCGCTTCGCCTGCTATGGTGATTGTAACAAATAGGTCGCCACTAAAGAAACGTTGGGGAGCAACTCAATAGGTGACTCGGCGAGGTCAATCTCCGCCTCTATCAAATTTAGTTTGCTTTTTTTCGGTATCAAAACGTGCCTCAAAGGAAATAAATTATTACCTTTGAACTCCCGGTTGTACAATTTAGGTAATGATTCACTGTATTTCAAAGAATAAGGTAATAGGTTTTGTCTGGCAACATGTCTTGTTGATTTTGTCAATGTATTTTATGACTTTCGGTGTCGCATTATGCGTGAGATCCAATCTCGGCAGTGGAGTCATATCTTCAATCCCAATGTCGTTTTCGCTCGCAGGTGAAGCGGGACTCGCCCCAGGCTGGACCATCGGTGGCTACACTAACGTGATGAATATCCTCCTTGTTATGGCACAAATTTTGATTCTTAGGAAGCGATTTGAGCCGATACAGCTTTTTCAGTTGCTGGTAGGATTTGTATTCGGTGCATTGTTGGACATAAATATGTGGATCACCTCGCTCTTTTCATCTTATGAGGCACTGTATTCTCAGATTATCGCACAGTTAGCGGGTGCAACGATTCTCGGTTGTGCTGTGGCGATTGAGATAAGGTGTGGATCGGTCACAATGCCGGGTGAAGGTATTCAGGTGGCAATAGCCCGTGTGACCGGCAGGCCATTTCCAACAGTGAAAATAATCGTAGATACCACGCTTGTCATCCTGGCAGTAATTTCAGGATTTTGCTTTTTCGGTAGGTGGCCATTGACCGTGGTAGGCCCCGGGACTCTTTTCGCAATGTTTTATGTGGGCTTTGTTGTGAAAATGGTTAATCCTCACCTGGCATGGTTTGACCGATTGTTGGCTTATCGTCCCGGTATCCGTCGCTACATCTACGGCCTCGCCCGGTTCATCTATCCCAAGAGAGAGGGATAACGGCAGCTGATCCGGAATTTGTTGGGTGTGGCAATATTTTGGGTAAAATAGTATTGGTAAAATCTATATTCCTGACATAGCAACTGGGGCTATGCAAAGGCCGAAGCAAAGAGCACGCACTATGAGCAATGTAGGCTCTACTCGCCCGGAGATATAGTCACTGACGCGAGAGGGTCTAATGCCAAGTTTCTATGCAAGCTGTTTTTTGAGTCATTCTGAGATATTGCGGTTATAACCTTTGCAATTGCTAAGATTATAACAAATTTTGAAATACAAATATATCTACTGATTTAGTTTTGAACTACACATGTTGAATCTGTTAAAATCCTGGAGTATTTATTTCTGAGTTATATGAATGAGACGAGACTCGACTGCCGGAAAACCGGCCGCCGAGTCTATCATTTTGATGTTGATACGTTTTAGCGAAGAGCGGGGGATTCTTTGCGGGGGAAGGAGTCACTCATAACTCTTCTCTAAATAGCCATAGGTGAGCTTGCCATATTCTTTAATCTTTTCCTTATCCCATCTATCATACATGGAATTAAGAAGAAGGAGACTTAGACTTTCAATAGTGCCTAACAGGGAACTTTGCACATAGGATTCAACATGAGCTCTCTTTATTTCATAAGACTGATTTTTCAATGCGGAATTGAGGCCATTTGAAATCATGACAAGATTCCCAAAGCAGTTTCTAAGTGTTTCGTCCTCGGCGGTATCCTCCCATTGGAGAGCGGATTCCTTCAAAGGATGTTGGGGAGCGACATGTTCGATGCTTCTCGCCCTGACAAATCTATAATTTTCGGCTACTTTCAATGCTTCAGGATTATTCTCAAAGAGTTGTTCTCGATGCAGCCATATGTAGAAGTCGAGTCGCCAAAACCAGTAACGGATTTCAGCGCCGTAGGACAGGGCGTCGTATGGAGGAAGATGATTGTTTCCATCATCATGTTTCTTGAGGATCGCGAACAATTCATCAGCATCGGGGATTTCCATTCTTGTAACAATATTATTCATCAAAACATTGAACCACTTATAGTAGGTATATCTTGTCGATGATACATATAGCATAGACTCCAACATAAGCAATTTCTTGGCGTTCTGATCGTCTTCGCCTATCATTTCCAGTGTGTAACCGGAATCCGAGGTGCGGATAAAACAATAGTCAAGAATTACTCTTGCCTTAACGAGGCGATCTAAGAAATCCTTTATATTGCTACTGTCTGTTACACCATCAAAAGGCAGATACTTTTCGAACGTCTCAAGGAGTTTGGCCGGATTAAAAAATTCGTTTATAGTTATGTCCCTGACTCCTTCTTGGCTCAACTTCCAATATAGTGTAAGGAGCAATATCATCGGAAAAGATAGAGGTGATGTTGTGTTCCTGACAGTTGCGCCCTCTCTTTTGGGTGGAATCTCAGATGGCTCAATATTGCGAATAGATTTGATCTCTCTTCCTTCGGTTTCGGTAAAAGAGACGCCATTAATCAGACCATTGAGAATAGCAAAATTGGCATCATTCTTTAAAATATCATTACGGCGTTTAGAGAACTCGGCCTCAGTCTCATTTCTATATCGTCGGATATGGAGCAGCTCATTGTCGACATCAGCTATTTTATTCCAAAGACGCATGAGTGGACTGATATTCCCGTCTAAGTTGCGCAACAACTTAACTTTCAAAATCTCATGGTGTTCCAGATTTTTTCCGGTACTATTCATTCTCTCAAAATATTTGTTCAAACTTCGAGGGGAATATTTATCGGGCAAATCTGTTATGAAAAAAGCAATATGATCGTACATGAAGGATGCAAATTCCGATTTCTCACCATCAGGTAATTTACTCATTTTTGCATCAATAGTCACAAGAGCGTTTTGCATTTTGAGATTTTTGTAATCATCCTGTAGGTTATTAAATCCGGTCTCAATGACTTGTTTAAGATAGTGATTGTCCTGAGGTCGAGACTGAAATTTCAACCGGAGATTCGAGGGGTTCAAAAAGTCATTCCAACGTGAGTCGTATTCATCAGCCCTAAGGATGCATGCGAGCAAAGTCAGGACAGTGAATCGTTGCTGACCATCCACCAGTTCATTGTTAGCGGTAGATGTCAGAAGTCCGATATAGTATTTTTCGGAAGGATTTTTTTTATACGCGCGATACAAATCATCCAGCAGAGTCTCAATGTTGTCCGTTTCCCATTCAAATAAACGTTGATAGAGAGGGATAGAGAAAAACTGGTTTTGTTCTACGATGTTAGCTGGAGTTAAGGCTTGCATCATGTGTTAAGTGTCTTGAAGGATTCAACTAAAATTTCCGGGAAAACTGATTGCGCAAGGGTGGCAGCTTCGCCACGCATAGATGCTTGTATTGGTCTCATGTCCTTCCGGCGAGGGTAAGACATATTTTTTGCAATATTCCTGCACTCCGCCAATACAAAAGTAGGAGAAGTGGCCTGATCGATCATTTGAACAAGATTCTTGTTTGCAACATAATCCAATACAGCACCTATAGTTGCTCTTTTGTTACGGTAACGATGGTCCACAATGATGCGGAGGAAAGCAATAAATGCTTCGGGGAGATATGAAACACCGAATTTCAAGTAGTAACAGAAAAGCAAAGCCTCTAAAGCTGAACGATAGTGATTGTCACTCCCATAGAATAAGTGTTCTCGTAAATTTTTAATAACCGGAAGCTTTGAGAATGACTTATAAGATTGCATATTGCGATGCACCCATTCAAAGAAGTGAACTCCCCCTTGAATCGGCTCATTGAAATAGAATCTTTCACCGAATGGAGGGATCTCATCTATTATTGGAGCAGCTTCAAATTCCAATTTAATTCGGTGGGCAGTGCCATCATCTCCACCTGCCAAATGGCGCATCCACTTTCTTAAATTGTAAAGATAGGTATCGATAACAATCTCATGATCTGCTTTCGGATTAACCTGTAAGGAGTTGTCAATTTTTGCGAGGTGTCCCGTCTCTATCATCTTATTCCACCCCTCGGCAGCCCTATATGCCTGCTTTTCAAAAGTGGAGGGGATATATCGCAGATGGTGAGCCTTCAAGAGGTCGTAGTCTGTTAATCTCACACCTCTCGAATTTTGATGAGAGAAGAAAGTATAAGCCAAATCCAGTGAGGTATTCTGAAGTGTAAGCACAGAAAATTGGAGCTCATCAAGAATTTTTTCAGCAAATGTGGAACGGTTGCTCTTTATCCTGCTGCAAAAATTACGGATAAGAAATTTATTGTAAGCAATATAAGATAAAGATTCCGCTGATTCAAACTTTTGATCAAGCAGGTGACTGTCGACACCTAAAGCATCGCAAAGCAAAGAAAGGGTGACCAGTCTCTGCTGTCCATCAATAATGTCAAAGACGCCGTCGTGACTGTGAAGAATAACGCATCCGAGACGATAAGGCCCCCCGTTCGCACTTTCACAATGCTCATAGATGTCGTCTAGCAAGCACTTTACATTATCTTCTTCCCAACAATAAGATCGTTGATAGTCTGGGATGTTTAGCCTGAGTGACAATAAGTAACGAAGGGAACTGAGCGAAAGTTCCACATTGTCATTCATTACGGGCAGTTCCTTACATGGTTCAATTTCCTTACGAGCCACTGATCTATTAGTGGAGCTAAAAGCAATAATGAGTTCATCAAACTTAGCAATGAAATCTACTATATGCTTTTCAAATGCATCATCAGGCAGATCACCAATGTAGACACATCTGAACCATTCTCCATGGTTCCAAGACTCCCATCTGTATTCAGGAGCGGAGGCTGTTGACTCAATCAGATAATCAATCAAATCACCATACTCCCGCTCGTGGTCAGAACTTTCGAAGTGAAGTTCAACTCCACTACCAAGTACTTCATAATGGATTCTGTCGTCAGGGAACGGTGTTTTCACCTGAATATAGCGATTGCAGTACCACTTACGGACAAAATGGCTAAGGAGATGTCGCTTGCCATATTTTGAGATTATAAACTGTTCTATATAAGAATCAATCCAAGCCATTATCTTATCATTTGTCAATTAAAGATTTAATGCGGCCAGACGGAGGTCGTAGTTCGCTAAGATAACATCTGATATCGTATCAACTATAGCCTTGTCTTCGTAAAGAGTTTCGTGAGTGAGGTTAATCCAGTAAGAGACGTTCTGAGAAAGGTGATACGGTTGCCATCCTTGATTACACCGATATTCCTGCTCTTCGCAGAAGCTTTTGAAGTAAGTGTCCATACCGGATTCCGGATAGGTTCTGCCTTCAAAATAGTAGACTTCATTAAGGAGTGGAGATATTACCTTGTCAAAAGAAGTAAACATGGAATTGACTTTCTCGTCAGTTTTCATAATATCAGCAAAACTTTTTTCAAGCAAATGCTCAGGGCATTTCACTTGAGTAGACAAAAGCAGTTCGCAAGCAATTTTATCAGGAAGGACTCTTGGACGCAAAATTACCTCTACCGAGCCTCCTTGAGGCAAAAAGAGGTAGAAACCACCATTACCCGTATTCTTCTTAGGCTGAATACGACCAATATCTTTACGTTTCTCCCGGATCCTGTGGAGTACGGACTCGTGCAGTTTGCCAATCATGCGTTTTTGGTCAATATCTGCTGCAGGTGACGGTTCAGAAATACCAGTAACTGATGATTTATCTATTATCGAGCGAATTCTCTCTTCAAATGAGGTCTCTTTCGAACTGCCATTTTCGACAGTGTGTTGCGTCAAGAGCAGCAATGAGCGAATATCGTTGAAGTGCTGTTCAAGATATTTATCAGTTGCACAAGCGGATTCGAGTATATCCTCCCAGCTGTATTCCTGATTTTCTTCTTTGTCGATAGAGATATTGAGACGTTTAGCTAAATCATCATTCCATTCTGTGAAATTGGGAGAACTTGCGAGCATACGGTAGATTTTAGGGTAGCACACCTGAATGGCGACAATCGCAAAATTCACTATTCGGCCTTCTCGCGACGTTGTAAAAGATTCGTCCGTGTCTTCTCCGGATTGTGCAATGCTGGAAAGCAGGGAGAGTGTGTTGATTAGCCGTTTAATTGAACGAGGATTTTTGCCGACTGAATATTCCACAATCTCTTGAAACGGCTTACTAAATCTAGGATCTCTTTTCTCTACAGGAGTTAAATATCCGATATTGCATAAGGATTCCAGTACAAAGTCCATCGGCCGGTAACTGCTTACAGGAAGAGAGAAAGGAACTTGGATGATCTTGTCGAAGAAAGAGCGGAATTCGCGTTCGTTTTTTTCAGTAAGCCTGCCGAATTTCGGTTCAAGGCCTTTGACGACAACATCGTAGTCAATAGCAAGTACAAAGATGCAGTTTTCTAAAGTGAATACATTTTTCAGAAGTTCGAGAATCTCCACTGCCACAGGGGGATTAAGACGGTCGAGATCGTCAACAAAAACAATTACACCCCGACGACCTTTTTCGGTAATTCGATTTTGTATTGCACTTTGTAACTCATCTCTTAATTCAGATAAAGAAATGTTATTTCCCTCATCAGAAAGATCAGTAGGTAAGTTGGCTATTTCCACCGCAACGTTTATCCCCGGAATCATTTTAAGGGCTTCACGTCCTCCACGATATAATCCTCGGAGTATTGACGATACTTTCTTTTTGGAATCTTTGTTCCCTCCTGTCAAATCATTTACGAGTTTAGCAATAATTTTGTAGACAGTGATTTCAGGAGTAGACATCATTGAATATTCCCACGTATTGATTTTCACACCAATAAATGGTGCGTTTTCATTAGAACAAAGAGCACGTTCCAAGCGTGTCATTAACGACGTTTTCCCGCTACCCCATTCGCCCTGAAGAGCTATCGTAATAGGTGTGGATGAATTCTCAATGAACCGGATCAGCCCATTGATATAACGTTCGGTGCCAAAGTCGTTGATATCTGAATTGAAAGGGATGTCAGAGAGAGAAGTTATATTATTTTGTGCCATTGTCATGTTGTTTAGAGGGTATATATATGTTATTTTTGGAAGATCGTATTAATTACGCCAGTTAAAAACTCATCAAAATTTACTAATGGAGCATGTTTGCCTTTCCCGGAGCCGGCAGGATGTCGGGTGCAGTAGCCACTTGTAAGCGATGATATAGACCCTGCTTTATATCCACAATATCTACAAGAGTAACTTGACTTTATTCCTCCTATAAACGGAGAGTGTTTGCCTTTTCCGGAACCATTTGGATGACGGGTGCAGTAGCCGCTTGTAAGCGACGATATAGATCCTGCTTTATACCCACAATATTCGCATACGTATGATGAAGCTTCTGCACCCTCAAAAACTTCGTGTTTGCCTTTCCCGGAGCCGTTGGGATGACGGGTGCAGTAACCGCTTGTTAGTGACGTTAATGATGGTGCTTTGTAACCACAAAATTTGCAATAATAATTTGCCATTTAAAAATTTTTTGATGTTTGTGCATCTGACTGACGGGCTTCTGCTTTAACCGGATGTGTCAAAAAAAGAGGACACAACACTCTTTGTCTGCATCTTTTCGGTTGGGCTCTGGTAAAGCCATTGGGTCAAGAATTAGAAAAAGCAGCCTGTGCCCTCGTGAGAGGACGCACCAAGCAGGCTTTGACCTATCCTTTCGACCCATTGTTAGATTTACCAGATTTAACCGAATCGAGATTTGGTCATTGCATGTCAATGCAAATCGTTATGTAAATTTTTATATGTCTGTTTCGTTAGAAAGTATTTCTATTGTTAACTGCAAAGTTACGAAATTTTTCTATAAATATCTTCGACATACAAATTTACAGGGTGAGATCGCAAAATTGGTGTAGTTCTGTCTCAAAAATTGATACATAACTGGATTTTAAAAAAATTTTCAAGGAGATTCGGATTAAATTTGATTTCAGGCTGAGTATTTTTGGCTCGGGGGGAAGATGGAATTGGAGGAAGAATTTGTGATTTTCACATTTTTATGTTAATTTTGACGGAAAATGTTAAATGAGGCTTTTAAGACGCATCTCTCAGATGGCTACTACGTTCCTCAGCTGCTTAGATTAGAGGTAGTGAGGTAACGGCGGTGTAAAGAGCAGCATGTAGCTTTTTTAACCGAAAGTGGATCGTTGGATAATTTTAAAAAAATTCACAACAATTATACTTTCCAATTGTTAATCTTATATAAACTAACTCACGGGAGGTTGGAGGGCGAATAGGCTTGACAATCTCACAAGATGAAATCAAAAGGGGTTTTACAATTCCCCAAAGGATGAAGAAGAATGAAAAAGTCGACCATTTGGTTTCTCACAATAATTATGGCTCTGACCTTCACGGGCTTGCTTTATGTTCAGATCATGTATATGACCAACATGAAGAAGATGCGTGACGATCAGTTTGAGGAGGGCGTGAAGCGCTCGCTTTATGCCGTCACTACCCGTCTTGAGCAGGACGAGACGAAACATTTCCTTGAGGAGGATATGACCACGCTCGACACTCAGTTTTCGCCCCGAACAAATTCCGACGGATCTATAGGGCTTAATTATAACTTCACTACCCCCGAAGGTATCAACTACGACCTTACCCTCAAAGGTAATCTCGACAAACCCGGCGGCAGCTCTTCGGTGAGGGAGGTTATGAGGGGTAAATATCTCTATCAGAAGGGGCTTCTTGATGAGGTGATACTCAATATAATCACAAAATCAAGCGACCGACCAATAGCCGAACGAGCCGATTCGGCAGATGTGAGGGCATACCTTCGTTCGGAGCTCGACAATAATGGCCTGACGCTCCCGTTTGAATACGCCGTAGCTAATCGTGTCGGTGCCATCATCTATCAGTCAGAAGCTTACAATCCTCCGCCAGGCGAGGAAAGCTCAATGTTTATCCAGACGCTTTTCCCAAACGATCCGAAAAGCAAAATGTATTATCTGCGGGTCTACTTCCCCACAAGGAGCGACTATATCTTCGACTCGATCCGCTTCATGATACCATCGTTTATCTTTACGTTCATCCTCCTGGTTACATTCGTTTGCACAATCATCCTTGCATTCCGCCAGAAGAAACTGACCGAGATGAAAAACGATTTCATCAACAACATGACCCACGAGTTCAAAACCCCTATATCCACCATATCACTTGCGGCACAAATGCTCAACGACAGCGCTGTGCTGAAGTCGCCGGCCATGCTGAGCCATATATCAACAGTGATCAACGACGAGACGAAGCGTCTGCGTTTCCAGGTAGAGAAGGTGCTTCAGATGTCGATGTTCGACCGCCAGAAAGCCACGATGAGGCTTCAGGATGTTGATGCCAATCAAGTGATTAGCGGCATCATCAGTACATTCAAACTCAAGGCGGAGAAATATGGCGGAAAGATTGAGGCTCATCTTGATGCCGAGGACTCGAAGGTCAACGTCGACGAGATGCACTTCACAAACGTGATCTTCAACCTCCTTGACAACGCTGTGAAATACCGTCGCGAGGATGAGCCGCTGCGGCTCGTGGTGAGCACCCACAATGTTAATTCCCACAATTGCGAAAAGCTCGCCATCGTAGTGGCCGATAATGGTATAGGAATAAAGAAGGACGATGTAAAGAAAATTTTTGAGAAATTCTACCGCGTCTCTACCGGTAATGTCCACAATGTCAAGGGCTTCGGTCTCGGTCTTGCTTATGTCAAGAAGATAGTGGGTGAGCTCGGCGGCGAGATCAGTGTGGAGAGCGAAATCAATTCAGGAACAAAATTTACAATAATATTACCAACAACTAAAAACTAAGAAATTATGGAAGACCGTTTGCGCATACTGCTCTGCGAGGACGATGAGAACCTTGGCATGCTTCTGAGGGAATATCTTCAGGCCAAAGGATTCAACGCCGACCTCTTCCCCGACGGTGAAAGCGGCTACAAAGCTTTCCTTAAAGGGAAATATGATCTCTGCGTGCTCGACGTGATGATGCCTAAGAAAGATGGCTTCGCGCTGGCTCAGGAGATTCGCACTGTCAATTCAGAGGTACCCATCATATTCCTCACAGCCAAGTCGCTGAAAGAGGATATACTCGAGGGATTCAAGATCGGTGCCGACGACTATATCACCAAGCCCTTCTCGATGGAGGAACTCGTGTTCCGCATTGAGGCTATCCTTCGCCGAGTCAAAGGAAAGAAGGGTAAGGAAATCACAATGTATAAGATCGGGAAATTCACTTTCGACACTCAGAAACAGGTGCTCCTGATCGATGACAAGGTGACAAAGCTGACCACTAAGGAGTCTGAACTGTTGAGCTTGCTCTGTGCCCATGTCAATGAGATTCTTGAACGCAATTTCGCACTCAAGACCATCTGGATCGACGATAATTACTTCAACGCCCGTTCGATGGACGTCTATATCACCAAGCTCAGAAAGCATCTTAAAGACGATCCCTCGATAGAGATCATCAATATCCACGGCAAGGGCTACAAGCTCATTGCTCCCGAAATGGAGACCTCTAACTAAGAAGTATTCAGATACAACAATCGAGCCGGCTCGAAGATTTGAGCCGGCTCTTTTACTATCCATTGTAAATGAGAATACGCAGATTCCTTTTACCACTTCTATTTCTCCTGACATCAATGTTTTGTCAGTCTGCTGTCGCGCAACGCCATTGGCGCACTGACATACTTGGCTCCGGATTTGAAGCGCTTACAATTGTCCAGCCACACGATGAGAAGCCCCGGGTTCCGGTGACAACAATCATCAGGCATCTCGCCGACAGCCTGACAGGCATCTCGGCAGAATGTGCTGTCCTCTACGTCCACGGCTTCAACGATTACTTTTTTCAGAAAGAGATGGCTCAGAGGTTTGCCGCTCGTGGCTACGACTTCTACGCAGTTGATCTCCGGGACTACGGGAGGTCGATTGTCAAAGGACGACAGCGCTACGACACCCGATCCCTCGATAGTTATTTCCCCGATATAGATTCCGCTCTTAGGGTGATTAGCGAGGCAGGCATAAAGGAAGTGGTTTTGATGGGGCATTCAACCGGCGGCCTCATCAGTGCATATTTTGAAAATAGTTGTCATCCGGCTATCATCAAAGCACTTATACTCAACAGTCCGTTTCTCGATTGGAATCAAGGATGGAAGGAAACGATTATACCTGCTGTAAGCCTTCTTGGACGTGTGTTCCCGAATCTGAAGATATCCCAGTCAGATTCGACTGCCTATTTCGAGAGTCTCTATAGAGGTGCGCATGGCGAATGGGATCTGGACCCTAAACTCAAATTGGCGCAGTCGCCGGATGTCACAGCCGGATGGATCCGCGCCATATCTCTTGCCCAAAACTCTCTGCGCGGAGGAAGGTCGCACATCGCGGTCCCAATTCTCGTGCTCTACTCCTCGAATAGTGTGTATGGAGATAAATGGACCCCGGCTTTTCAGCGAGGCGATGCTGTGCTCGACGTGGCCGACATTAAAAAGTATGGTAGCCAACTCGGCCCGGATGTGACATTGGCGAAGGTCAGCGGAGGGCTACATGACCTCATGCTCTCAGCTTCAGAAATCCGTGAACCGCTCTATCGCTACATCTTCTCCTGGCTCCGTCGCCACCAACTCAATCCTTGAAGAGACCGAATCATTACACCAATTTGCCCATAAATTTGTGGGTAAAACTGATGACAGCAAAGAAAAACAAAAACGATGGTAGAAATGCCTGAACGTAAGTGTCTGAAAAAGTGAATTCAGGCAGGTGTAAATCCAAAAAATTGAAAAATTTACATCACCAATGAAAAAAGTAGGCAAAAAAATTTGCATAAGAAAAAAAATCAGCCTACCTTTGCATCGCAATTGAGAAAAGCACAATCGCAAGACTCCGTAGCTCAGTTGGTAGAGCAACTGACTCTTAATCAGTGGGTCGAGAGTTCGAGCCTCTCCGGGGTCACTAAAGGGTCTATCAGACCGCAGAATTCCTCTGAAAATCATTGGTTTTCAGAGGTTTTTCTTTTTTGTAGTTTGCTGACCTCTTGCCATTCGCCCACATAAAGCACAGGCATAAAAAAAGCCCGCAGCGCGGGCAAGTCGCCTCCTCACCGAAGTGACCCACAACGGCCTCCTATGGGATTGCAAATATAGCAACTTTTTCTCCAACAACAATCTAAAAACCCAATATTGTAATCTTCCTGATGTTTTCTTTAGGAAGTTGCGAGATTACTTGCGCGAAAAGTGTTATATTTGCCATAGGAAGTAGATGAGTTGGACGCTCACTACTAAGGTAGTCATTTTACCTTAGTTCTACTTCCTTTTTATTTGCTATCACAAATTATTTAGGACAATATTGATCCATGACATATACTAGCCATATTATCCAATTACTTTATTCACTAACACACCATAAGGAGAGTGAGGTAGTGGAGTTTAAGAAGGCGGAGAATAGCTTCGACTTCGATGACTTGGGCAAGTATTTCTCGGCGTTGAGCAATGAGGCGAATCTGCGCGGGCTGGAGTTCGCGTGGCTGATTTTCGGCTATGACGAGAAGAGGCATACGGTTGTCGGTACTTCGTTCAAGGATGGCGAAGGTGCGCTCAATAAACTCAAACACGATTTTTCGCAGCATACTACCGACGGGCAGACTTTCCGCGAGATTGTGCCGATAGAGGTTGAGGGTAAGCGCGTCTTGATGTTCAAGATTCCGGCTTCGCCGCGCAATATCGTGATGAAGTGGAAAGGGATTGCCTACGGTCGTGACGGCGAGAGTATGAAGCCGCTGAATCAGTCAAAGCAGGATGAAATTCGCCATCAAACGCCCGAACCGGACTGGTCGGCAGAGATTGTGTCGAACGCTACGATTGATGACCTTGACGAGGTGGCTATCGCCAAGGCGAAGATGATGTTTAAGAAGGTTCATAACCGTATTCCGGCGGAAGAGGTCAACAAATGGTCAACTGAAGAATTCCTGAGTAAGTGTGAGCTTATGGTTGACGGCAAGTTGCGCCGTGCCGCCATTATTTTGCTCGGCAAGATGTTTTCTGACAGCAAACTGCGTCCGGCTGTTGCAGAAGTTACATGGACTTTGCGCGATGAGAAAAAAGATGTGGTCGATTATGAGCATTTTTCCGTGCCTTTTATCCTGACAGTTGATGAAATTCTTGCTAAAATCCACAATCTGACGTTGCGTGAAATGCCGGGCGGAACGCTATTCCCCGACACGATGAAGCAATATGATGACTACACAATCCGTGAGGCTCTGCACAACTGCATCGCCCATCAGGATTATACCCTTCAGCAGCGCATTAACTTGGTGGAAAATCCCGGCTTCCTTTATTATGCAAACGGCGGTTCGTTCATTCCCGGGACGTTGGAGAATGCATTGGAGACACAGGGACCGCAGCGATTCTTCCGCAACACTTGTCTATGTCGCGCGATGGTGCATTTCAACATGATTGACACCGTGAGCCGTGGCATTAAGAAGATGTTTACCAATCAGATGGAACGCCGTTTCCCGATGCCCGATTATGAGATTGACAACGAGAAGAAGGAAGTGGCAGTGCGTATTTATGGCAACACCATCAATGAACGCTACACCAAGCTCCTCAAAGAAAACTCCAATCTGACGCTCCACGACTGCATTTCTCTCGATGCAATTCAGAAAGGACATCGCATAGACGATGAAATTGCACAAGACCTGCTCAAACGCGGACTGCTTGAGGGCGAAGCACCCAACTTCATCATCTCTCTCGGCGTAGCAAAAGCATCAAAACAGCTCACAGGCTACACGAAAGTCAAAGGACTTGAACGCGACAAAATCAAGCAGATGATTCTGCAATACATCCAGAATGCCGGAACAGACGGTGCCAAACGCGATGCCATCATGGAATATCTTGAAGGCACCCTCCCCAGCCGAAACACCAAGGAGCAGAACACCCAATTAGTAAGCAACATTCTTAAAGACATGAATAGTAGTAATCTTATATCTTCAGATGGAAAACTATGGAGAGCTCCAAAATAAGTAGTAAAATAAGTACTACCTAAAAAATAAGTAGTAAAATGAGTAGTAAGTTTGTTTCAACTCATTTTATGTAGTTTACATGTTTAGTACAAGTGCATTTTTATGTAGTAGAAATGTACATTGCGGTTTTCGGTACATTTTCTGTACGCTTTAACCAATTAACTTTGTTATAGAGGCTTATGATTTCAAAAGTAGTCGTAATCACGACTAGAAAATGTACAGTAGTCGAAAAATCTAAATAGAAATCAGCAACACGGACAGCTATGGCTAAAAAATTCGGAACAACATGGTGGGGCGAGCAATGGCTAAACTCATTAACTCATATAGATTATAGCAACCGACTGCCGCGAGGAGCGAGATATGCCCGTAACGGCTCGGTTAAAAACATTGATATCAAAGGAGGAAAGATTTCGGCTCGGGTAGCCGGTTCACGTCCAACGCCATACAGAGAAACCATCGAAGTTCCGCAATTTGAAAAGTCAAAGATTAAAGAGTTTGTTGACAAGTTGACACAGCACCCATTGATAATTGCCTCACTTTTGCAGCGTAAACTTGATCCGGAGGTTTTACCGATTGCCAAGTCATCTGGTTTACAAGTTTTTCCCTCGTCATGGAAAGATCTTGACATGAAGTGCGGTTGCCCGGATTGGGCTGTGCCGTGCAAACATCTTGCCGCTGTAATATACAAAGTGAGTGAAGAAATTGACAACAATCCGTTTCTCGTTTTTGAGTTACACGGGCTCGATTTAATTGACGAGCTGAAGAAACGCGGACTACTGACTAACAGTGTGGCAACAAATATTGACCCTATAAAGATTGAACAACTCATCAAATATGATGATACATCTGATAACATTGATGAATGGTCATCGTTCAATGCCGATATTTCAAAACTCCCTGAGATAGGTGGAGATCTTATCGAACTATTATCTGATAATCCGCCGTTCTCGATAGACGGTGATTTCAAGAAGACTTATGTGAAGTATCTCGGTATTGCAGCCAAATCAGTAGCGAAGAAACTTAATTCCATATACGATAACGATGATAAGATGGACGTTTTTGAAGCAGGAACGAACGTTGAATTCCGTATCAGCAAGGATTATGCTACCGAAGTTATGCTCAAAAGTGTCAAAGGTAAAACTACTGTTATCTCATTCAGCGATTTTGTCAACCGCATTAGTCAAGTCAGCCCGGAATTGTATCTCACAAGTCAACCATGGGTTGAAACAGTGCATAAAATATGGCTGTTGGCAGCAAATCTGATTTCAAAGAAAGATATTGTGCCTTGCATTGTAAGCGCTGATGGGGTCTATCGAATTATCTGGCAACCGGCGATGCTACATTCCGAAATCAGACGTATCATTGCCACTACAAACAAATGTGTGCCTGCTTTTTCTGATTCAAAGAAGCGGTTTATTGGGAATAGTGGCGAATGGCTGTTATGGAACATTCTGAATGTAATGATTACCGAGGTAGGCGAGGCTCAATATATCCATGAACCTCTATTCGATCTATTCTTTCTTAGCGATCCGCAACGATTCGATGGAATAGGTCAAAAAGGGATTGCCGGTAGTATCAAAGTGTGGACAGACAAATTCTTCCTTCTTAAGAATGAAGGTGAATTTGTACTATATGTCGAAGAAAAGGATTCAAGATTTACCGTCAATCTGTCGGTTGCGGTTCAGGACTCCAATGTAGCGATAAACAGACACATCCCATTTTCGGATTTCATCTATAATCCAACGTCCAGAAACCGCCATCTTGAAATTATAACCAAACTATCTGTTTTAGCAGACTATCTTCCACTGTTGCGCGACTATATAATGAGCAATGGAGATAAGCCCATGATGTTTGATTCGAGTACTTTTGTGCCATTCCTGTTTAAAACATTGCCGCTGATGCGCCTACTTGGTGTTGAGGTCGCTCTGCCGAAATCGCTCCATGAGCTCGTGTCGCCTAAGCTTTCAGTGAAGATTGACCGCAAGGATAGTGATAGCAAAACTTATATCCGTCTTGATGAGCTGCTGACATTTGACTGGGAAATAGCATTGGGCGAGACACTTGTGCCGGTAGAGGAATTTAATACCATAATGGTGCGAGCCGGCGAGTTGGTCAAATTCAAAGGTAGATACATCTATGCCTCGCCGGAGGAATTGGAAAAACTACGCAAGCAGCTTACAAAAGCAGGAAAACTATCGTCACAAGAGATGTTGGCCATCGCGTTGTCGCAAAGCTATAAGGATGCACCTGTAACCATCACTGATGCCTGCCGCGAACTGCTCGATAAATTCCGTCAAATGCCTCCGCTCCCGGCTCCGACAGGATTACACGCTGAATTGCGCCCGTATCAGCAGCGTGGCTACGAATGGATGATACACAATCTTTCACTTGGCTTTGGGGCAATAATTGCCGATGATATGGGTCTTGGGAAAACACTTCAGGTTATTGCTGTGCTTTTGAAATTAAAAGAGGATGGCAGGTTTGAAAAACGTAAAGCCCTTATTGTTGTGCCAACAGGTTTGATTGCAAACTGGCAGAAAGAATGTGAGCGTTTCGCGCCATCGTTAAATGTTGGTATTTACCATGGACCGACTCGTGACCTTGATACATTCAAGGCTGAAATCATGCTGACCTCATATGGAGTGATGAGAAGCGATGTTGTCAAACTAAAGAAAATAAAGTGGGAACTGCTTGTAATTGATGAGGCTCAAAATATTAAAAACACAGCAACGGCACAGACCAAGGCCATCAATTCAATAACAGCAACTTCGCATATAGCGATGAGCGGTACTCCTGTCGAAAACCGTTTGTCTGAATATTGGAGTATTATGAACTTCGCCAATAAAGGGCTTCTGGGCTCATTGAAAGAGTTCAATACCCAATACGGGAAACCAATTCAGATAGAAGGAAGTCGCGAAGCTATTGAAAAATTTAAATCCACAACGGCTCCGTTTATGCTACGTCGTCTGAAATCTGACAAGTCAATTATCTCCGACCTCCCCGACAAGATTGAGCGAGATGAATTTGCAGCATTGACTACAGAACAGAGCGCATTATATCAGCAAACCCTCAATGAAGCTATGCGAGAAATCGAAGGAATCGAAGGTAAAGACCACGCTTCGCTCTTCAAACGAGAAGGTCTCGTCTTGCAGATGATAATGGCGTTGAAACAGATATGCAATCATCCGGCTCAATTCCTTAAAACGAAACAATCCGATGCAGAACTTTCCGGTAAAGCCATGCTCTTGTTAGAACTTGTACGTGCTATTGTTGATAACGGAGAAAAAGTACTTATTTTCACTCAATTCAAAGAGATGGGTGACTTATTGGTAAAGATGCTTGAAAAAGCAGATATCCAGTCAATGTTCTATCATGGAGGAACCTCCCTGAAGAAACGCGAAGAAATGGTAGAACGATTCCAGAATATACGCTCGTCGCAGGTATTCATCCTGTCTCTGAAAGCGGCAGGAACCGGTCTTAACCTAACGGCGGCAACCAATGTAATTCACTACGATCTTTGGTGGAATCCCGCAGTAGAAACTCAGGCAACAGACCGCGCCTACCGCATCGGCCAGCACCGTAATGTACAAGTTTATCGCTTCATTACCAAAGGAACATTTGAGGAAAAGATCAATGCAATGATACAAGACAAGAAACAACTGGCCGATCTCACCGTTGGCACCGGCGAGAAATGGCTTGCTTCTATGACCGACGCCGAACTCCGTAAAATATTCTCCATCGAAAAATAGTTATATGGCTTTTAGTCTAACTATTTGGAGATTGACGAAAATGCGTAACTTTGTAGTAGTCGATTGTGTCAAATACGCAGAAGTACGCTGAAATCACTTGATTTTCAGCGTTTTTTTCTTTTTGCCCAAATCGAAGAATACTGAAGAATTTGCCCATAAAAAAAGCCCGCAGCACGGGCAGGTTGCCGCCTCACCGAAGTGACCCACAGCGGCCTCCTATGGGATTGCAAATATAGCAACTTTTTCTCCAACAACAATCTAAAAACCATACAATTTTATTTTTGAGGTTATGGAAAGAGGGGGATTCCAAAAAATGATTTATCTTTGTAGTGTAAGAAAAATCTAATTACCAGAAATTATGGCATTAAAATTTAAAGTTGCTCTTTTGAGTTTGCTCCTTATTGGTGGAATCTCTGCACGTGCGGAGTTCTCACGGTTTCCCGACGGGTCGGCAGTAGATAAATGGTTCAACGATGTTACTCCGGTGGAAGTCACGACGTTGGGCCGTCAATATGTGATAACCGACTTCGGCGTTGTAGCGGACAGTACAGTGATCCAGACGGAGAAGATCCAGACCGTGATCGACAATGCAGCTGAGAATGGAGGGGGTGTCATTGTGGTGCCCGAAGGTACGTTTCTGACCGGATCGCTCTTCTTTAAGCCCGGGACTCATCTTCATCTCCTGAAGGGTGGCAAACTGAAGGGGAGCGATGCCATAACCCACTATCAGATAATAAAGACCCGTCTTGAGGGTCAGACTATTGACTACTTTGCGGCGCTTGTCAATGCCGACAATTGCGATGGATTCACCATCAGCGGTGAGGGAACGATAGATGGTAATGGTCACCGCTTCTATGACGAGTTCTGGCTTCGCAGAAAGGTGAACCGCAAGTGTACGAATCTTGAAGCGCTACGTCCGCGCATGGTCTATATATCCAACTCTAAAAACGTGACAGTAAGTGGGGTTAAGATGGTAAATTCCGGTTTCTGGACCAACCATCTCTACAACTGTGAACGAATTAAATATTTGGGAGTGACGATTTTGGCTCCTACCGATGGTTATCCCAAGGGCCCAAGTACGGACGCAATAGATCTCGATGTGTGCAACGATGTGCTTGTGAGCGGTTGCTATATGAATGTCAACGATGATGGCGTGTGTCTCAAAGGTGGGAAGGGAACCTATGTTGATACTATTCCCGGTAATGGCAGAGTGACAAATGTGATTGTTGACCGCTGTCGATTTGGCAAGACTAATGCCGGTGTCACCTTCGGCAGTGAGGCTTGGGATTGCTCCAATGTGATCCTCAACGATTGCAAGTTTGAAGGCACCTACCATGTGCTGCTCTTCAAGATGCGTCCCGACACCCCGCAGCAGTATCGCAATGTGTATGTCAACGGCGCCTCCGGAGTGGTAAGAAATGCTGTAGAGGTGCAGACATGGACTCAATTTTTTGATAAAGTGGAGCGCGACCCTATGCCGCCGTCGGGGGTTGACAATGTTGCATTCGTCAACTGTCACCTCGAGTGTACCCGTGACTTCTATAAGGATCGCAAGACCGACGACTATACACTGACAAACTTTATTTTCCGCGATATTTGGGCTGTTGATCCCTCAGCGTCGTTCGACACCTCGAATATCACCGGTTGTGTGGTAGAAAATGTAGATCTTCAAACCTCTTCAAACAAGTAGGGGAGAGGCTCAAGATATAATGAAACGACACCGGGTCGCCGATAGGTGTAATCCTGATGGCGACCCGGTGGTCAATTTTTTTACCCTCGGCTATTATTTTTGCGGATGCGAGGGGATTTTCACACTCTTATATTATATATAAGGTGGAAAAGTGGGACTGTTCGAGGAAATTATTTTGCGAATTCGATTTTGCCAACAACCTTGTGTGATACCCCGGGATCTTCCTTAGAGCGGACAGATGGCTGGTGCATGTCGGCAGGGAAATAGAGGAAGAAGCGTTTGGGGTCGGCGGGCACATAGTCGATAGGCTCGTCGGTGCTATAGTTGGTTTTATCCTTCACGGGGTCGTAGGGGCCGGTGGGGGTTACGTTGTGAGCCAGACCCATAAGTTCGTTGCCTTCGTAGGTATACTGAAGGTCGATGAAATTCTCGTGGGATTCAATCTTGGTGTCCTCTGCAGATTTTGGGGTGTATTCCAGGATATTGAGCCAGAGGCGATCGGGTTCAAGCACGATTTTGCCGGGAGTGAGAGTCTTGGGGTCGGTCTCGGCAAGGAATTTGAAGAGCTTATCCCATAGGGGTTTGTTAGCTTGATACTGGCGCGCAAACTCCACGGCATCGATGGTTTCGTCGGCAACGGCATCCCATCCGTTGGCCCACTCGCGGCTTTCCACCCACTTGCGGGCTTCGTCGGCAGTCATAGTTTTTGTCATGGTAAAAAAATTATGTTTTTGGTTGGTTTATTGATGCAAAAATAGTCAATGGTGGTGAGAAAACCAAATCAAAAACTCCTCCGAAAATAGTGAAGAAAGGTTGAAATGGCGTTAAGAATATGAAAGCAGAACGTTTGGAGAATGAGATCGATTGGCCGCTCAGCGGTCGACAATTTTTTGTGAACAGCGCCTGAGCGTGAAAAAAATTTTCTACCTTTGTGAAAAATTCTTTAATAAATCGGTAGCGTGACTCAGTCAGCTCCAAAATAATCAACCGATATCATGAAAAAAATAGCCACACTACTTGCAGCGCTTTGGCTCGGAGGCACCCTCTTTGCAGCAACCCCCGGCTCTACTTATGCTTCGCTCTATGAAGGACTCCCCTTTGAGATGCCGATGCTTGAGCAGCCCACATTCCCTGACAATGCAGTAAGCCTCACCGACTTTGGTGCTAAGGCCGACGGCGTAACTCTCAATACCGAGGCATTCGCCAAGGCTATGGAGGCTCTTTCGGCTAAGGGAGGAGGTACGCTCAATGTCCCCTCCGGCATCTGGCTCACCGGCCCTATACAGTTCAAGTCAAATATCAATCTTCATCTCGACGGCGGAGCCCTTATCCTCTTCTCGCCTGATGCTGATCTTTATGAGACAATCTATACTGTCTATGAGGGCTACGAGGCTTATAGAGTGATGTCGCCCATCTATGGCGAAGGACTCGAGAATATTGCAATAACCGGCGACGGCGTCATCGACGGCAACGGGGCGGCGTGGCGCCAGGTGAAGCGCGACAAGACCAATGCAGCTCAGTGGCGATTGATCACTAAATCCGGAGGTATACTCAACGATGAGAACACCTGGTATCCTTCGCAAGACTATATCGACGGCGAGCAGATGGGCAACAGGCTCAAATCGCTCAGCAAAGAGGAGGCCGACAAGATCAAACGCTATCTGCGCCCGGTGATGTTGAAATTCGTGAAGTGCCGCAACGTGTTCCTTCAGGGTGTCCTGTTCCAGAACTCTCCCGCATGGAATCTCCACCCCCTTATGTGTGAAAACCTTATTATTGACGGAGTCTATATCAAGAATCCGGAATATGCTCAGAATGGCGACGGTCTCGATGTAGAGTCGTGCAAGAATGTGATAATCTATCGCTCGACTCTTGATGTAGGCGACGATGCCATCTGCATTAAGTCAGGTAAGGATGAGGATGGTCGCCGCAGAGGCATCCCCACCGAGAATGTCATTGTGAAGGACTGCCGTGTATTCCAGGGGCATGGCGGGTTTGTGGTTGGCAGCGAGATGTCGGGCGGTGTCAATAATGTAAGTGTCACTGACTGCCAGTTTATTGGTACTGACGTAGGTCTGCGCTTCAAGAGTACACGTGGTCGAGGCGGTGTGGTGAAGAACATTTTCATCGACAATATCAATATGCTCGACATCCGCGGTGAGGCACTCCTCTTCGACCTCTACTACTGGGTGAAGAACGCTCCGAAGACCATCCCGCCGGTCGACGAGACCACTCCGCAGTTCAAGGATATCAATATCAGCAACGTTTCAGCCTTCAATTCCGGAATGTCAGTGAAGTTCAACGGTCTCCCTGAGATGCATATTGAGAATATCTCGCTAACCAATTCGATATTTACCGCCAAAAGTGGTGGCTTGCTGTCAGAGTCAACCAATATACGGTTCGACAATGTCTCTATTGAAACCAAGAGTGGCCCGGCACTGACTATCAACAACTGTATCGATGCCCGACTCAAGGGGTGCACACTCATCTCTCCTGAAAATACAAAAGTAACTTATACAGGCGACAATAAGAATGTTGTTATAGACTAAGTTTTGAATCACTACAGAGTGTGACGATACACTAAATGAATTTTTCATAGTTAAAGAAAAGAGAGGCAGCTCCGATGTGAACTGCCTCTCTTTTCAGATAAGAATGTGATGAGAAGTGACAGGGAGGTTATTTCCCTGCGGTTTTCTTCTTGGGAGGGAGGGTGTCGCATTTGCGGAGCACCTGAGCGGAGCGGGGCGGAAGGTAGAGACGCAACCATTCGCGACCGGTAGGAGCGAATAGCTCGTCGTGCTGAGTGAGGTGGTTGACACTTTCGTCGATATTACCATAGCCTCCGAAGATGGGGTTGTCGGTCGAGAGTACCACTTCATATTCTCCGGCCGGTGCGAGGATGCCGTAGCCTGTGAAAGCCTCCGAGGGGTTGAAGTTGAATACAAATACCAGATCGCCGCGCATATAAGCGAGCACTTGATCATCATCCTTCTCCCAAAGCTTAAGCACGGGTGTGGCCTGGAAATTATAAACTCCGGAGATGAGGTGGATCATAGCGTTGTCGAAGTTGTTGAGCAATTCATATTTCAACTCCTTGCGATCTACGAGATCCCACTGACGGCGGGCATATTTGTAGCTCCAGCCATTCCCTTCGCGTGGAAAGTCGATCCACTCCGGGTGGCCGAACTCATTGCCCATGAAGTTGAGGTAGCCGCCATTTATGGTTGAGGCGGTCACCAGGCGTATCATCTTGTGAAGCGCAATGCCTCGAGCCACGGTCATGTCATCATCGCCTTTCATCATGTGCCAATACATCTCCTTGTCAATCAGACGGAAAATCACAGTCTTGTCGCCTACGAGAGCTTGGTCGTGACTCTCCACATAGGAGATGGTTTTCTCATCCGCACGACGGTTGGTGAGTTCCCAGAAGATCGAAGTGGGATGCCAGTCCTCATCCTTCTTCTCTTTGAGCATCTTGATCCAGTAGTCGGGGATACCCATGGCCATGCGATAGTCAAAACCGATACCGCCATCTTTTACCGGGACAGCCAGACCGGGCATTCCGCTCATCTCCTCAGCAATCGTGATGGCGTTGCGGTTGATCTCGTGGATGAGTTTGTTGGCAAGTGTAAGGTAGGTGATGGCGTTAGTGTCCTCGTTGCCATTGTAGTAGTCGTCGTAGCTGCCGAAGGACTGCCCGAGCCCATGGCTATAGTAGAGCATCGAGGTGACTCCATCGAAGCGGAAACCGTCGAACCTGAACTCCTGGAGCCAATATTTGCAGTTGGAGAGCAGGAAGTTGATGACATCGTTTTTGCCATAGTCGAAGCAGAGTGAGTCCCAGGCGGGATGCTCGCGACGACCATCGCCATAGAAGTATTGATTGTAGCTGCCATCGAGGCGTCCCAGACCCTCCACTTCGTTTTTCACGGCATGGGAGTGGACGATGTCCATAATCACGGCGATGCCGAGCTCGTGGGCGCGGTCTATGAGGCTCTTGAGTTCCTCAGGAGTGCCAAAGCGGCTTGAGGGAGCATAGAAGCTCGACACATGATAGCCAAACGAGCCATAGTAGGGGTGTTCCTGAATAGCCATAATCTGGATGGCATTATAGCCATCGGCTGCGATGCGGGGCAGGATATTGTCGCGGAACTCGGTGTAGGTACCTATACCCTCGCGCTCCTGTGCCATACCTATGTGGCATTCGTAGATGAGTAGCGGAGCGGTGTCAGGCTTGAATCGCTTCGGAGTCTTCCATTTGTAGGGCTCAGGCGACCATACCTGTGCGGAGAAAACGTGGGTATTCTCATCCTGCACCACACGTGTGGCGTAGGCGGGAATGCGTTCTCCTTCGCCACCATCCCAGGTGACTATCATTTTGTAGAGATCGCCATGGTGGATGTCGGAGGGTTTGAGCTTAATTTCCCATACACCATTTTTCTTAGGCTTAAGAGCATACTTTTTGAGGCGCTTCCAGTCGCTGAAATCACCGATAAGGGTGATTGATGTAGCGTTTGGTGCCCACTCGCGGAACACCCAACCGCTATCGGTGGGGTGGAGACCGAAATAGTTGTGAGCATTTGCGAAAGAGTCGAGCGTCCCCTCGGGGCCACAGAGTTCCAACTCTTTTCTGACTGCATCTTCGTGCCGACCAACGATTGCGTCGCTATACGGTTTGAGCCAGGGGTCGTTTTTCAGGATATTTAGTGTTTTCTTTCTCATAAGTGTAGAGATTCTATTTCACAAACTTACTAATTATAATCCACAACTCCAAAAAAAACGATTGAATGCAAACCATCATCTTCCATCCTTGTCATCATTTCGGGGCATCGACACGCGAAAACCACCGGCGATAACAGTCGTTTACCGTCGGTGGTATAAATTAAAAATTATTGGAAATCAATTGTTTGTTGCCAATAATTGCAGCTCGTTTGTTATTATGGTAGTGCGTTGTATTCCTCGTCGGTGACAGGCTCGAGCCAAATATTATCAGTGGTCTCTCCCGGTACTGAGAATGCCAGATGGGCAAACCATGAATCTTTGGCTGCGCCATGCCAGTGCTTCACATTAGCCGGTATGTGGATCACTGTGCCGGGGAGTATCTCTACAGGCTCTTTTCCCTCTTCCTGATACCAACCACGTCCGGCCACACCTACAAGCATCTGACCACCGCCTTCCGTGGCTTTGTGGATATGCCAGTTGTTGCGGCATCCCGGCTCAAAAGTGACGTTGGCAAAAGGTATCTGCTCGCCGGATATGGGGGCGAGGTAGCTGTTGCCAATAAAGTATTGAGCGTAGGCAGTGTTAGGTTCTCCGATTGGGAATATCATAGAGCGTTCAAACTCAGCCTTGGCATCGTCTCCTTTAATATCCTCGGCCCAAACATCCTTAGCCAATCTGAAAGCCGCCCACGCCTTAGGCCATCCGGCATAGAAAGCTATATGGGTGATGATTTCCGAGATTTCCGTGCGGGTGATTCCATTTTTCTTAGCTTCCTGCAGATGGAAAGTGAGAGAGGAGTCTGTGATACCCTGCGAGATGAGGCTTGTGATGGTGACAAGGCTTCGGTCGCGCAGCGACAGGAGGTCATTGCGACTCCATACTTCGCCGAAAAGAATATCGTCGTTGAGATGGGCAAATTCCGGGGCAAAGTCGCCGAGTTGCTGGCGTCCTGCAGTTTGGATGATTTTCTTTTGTGCCATGATTGAGGTTGTTGTAAGAAGGATGAAGAGAAATGTGATAAGTGATCGTTTTACCATTGTATAATGTTTAGAAGATTATCAAATTGCAGATTTAGCTGTTGACGCGATCTGCTCCGGGGTGAGGCCACAGCGATTTTGCAGCTCGGAGTAGCTGTAGCGGTTAAGGAATTCTTTGGGTAGTCCGAGGTTCACAACCTTCACCGGAGCCTCGCCGAGATAGGAGGCCACTTTCTGCCCGTATCCACCATCTACGATTCCATCTTCAGCTGTAACGACGCATTTATACTCTTTCAGGGAGTCAAGGGTGGCGGTGTCGAACGTTGATAGATTGCGTGGATTGATTAAGGTGGCTTTGATGCCCTCTTTTGCCAGGATGTCGGCGGCCTGCTCCATGATGCCAAACATCAAGCCGGCCCCTATGAGAGCCACATCCTTCCCTTCGCGCACTATCTGGTAGTGTGGTGTTGAGTAGTCTTCGAGAGTTTCGATTGCCGGATTGGAGACAGCTGAGGTGCCTGGAGTACGCACTACTACCGGGATTTTATTCTGGCGTATTGACCAGTCGAGCATCGCTTCAAATTCCTCCTTACAGGTAGGAGCCAGGAAGAGGAGGTCAGGGATATTGGAGAGGAGTGAGATGTCGAAAAATCCTAAGTGGGTTTCATCGTTCATCCCAAACATCGAAGCATAGAAGGCCACGAAAGTGGCAGCCTGCTTATTGAGCGCTATATCCTGACTGAATTGGTCGTAGGCTCGCTGGAGGAAACTGCTGACAAACCCGACTACCGGGCGCATACCACCTTTGGCAAGTCCGGAGGCGAGATCAACGGCTGCCTGTTCAGCAATACCGACATCAATAAACTGTCCTCCGGCCTGACGCCTACGGTTTTTATCGAAGCCAAGCACCCCGGGAGTGCCGGCTGTGATGGCAACCACCTTGGAGTTCTCTTCCATCTTGCTGAGCATTATCTTTGCAAAGAGGTCGCTATAATCCTCCGGCGTGGACTGAGTATCAGGCTGATTCAGCGGAGCCCCGGTCTCCGGGTCAAAGGGACCGGAGAAGTGGAAGGTTTCTTTATCTCTTTCGGCTACCGGCAGACCCATACCCTTCATAGTGTTGATATGAACTACCACAGGATAATTGATATCCTTCACTGAGCGAAACATATCTATAAGGCTACGCAGGTCATTACCATCGTTGACATAGCGGTAAGCGTAGCCCATCGAACGGAATAGGTTGGGCTCGGCAGTGCCTTTGGTGTTCCTGAGAAGACGGAGGTCAGCGTAGATGCCGCCATGGTTCTCGGCAATGCTCATCTGGTTGTCATTGACCACCACTATAAAGTTGGTGCCGAGGGTTGCGCCGTAGTCCAGCCCCTCGAAGGCAACCCCGCCACTGAGCGAACCATCACCTATCACTGCCACAACATTCTCTTTCCCCCCTTGAAGATCGCGGGCTTTGGCGAGTCCGGCCGCGAGAGCCACTGATGAGGAGGTGTGCCCCAGAGAATAGAGGTCGAAATCGCTCTCAGCGGGATTGGTGTAGCCTGTGACATCATCGTAATGTTCAGGTTCGGTGAAGGCTTCTATGCGTCCTGTGAGCATCTTGTGGGGATAAGTCTGGTGGGAGACATCAAACACAATCTTATCCTTAGGAGTGTCAAATACATAATGGAGTGCTATCACAGCCTCCACCATGCCAAGATTTGGCCCTACGTGTCCACCGTGCACCGAAAGTTTTTCTATCAGCTTGCCTCTCATTTCAGCGGCAAGATCCGTAAGTTGATCGATATTCATTTGGCGAATATCAGCGGGCGTCTTTATCGCATTAAGATCAATGTTTTCCATAAATTTCCTATATGATTTTTAAACAATATTCTTTAGATACTTCTTAGAATTTTTCTCTTATCTAATAACGGCCAACCACCCTTGAAAGTTGCGTCCAAAACCACGCTTCATCCTACCATATTTACTGAATTAAATACCAATTTCACCGATTCCCTCAAAAGGCCCAAAGAAAACCCCAAATAGATATTGGTGTATATAATGTTTATAATTGTTGTTTTCAGAAGAAATAATATCCTGCTGAAGTGAGTGTCATTTTGAGAAAAGTGGTATCTTTGCAAAATCGTTGGAAGAGAAATCCCGACGATACAAGAAAGCATATAGCGAAAGTTCTTATCTGTAAAAATCCGGCCAGATTTAAGAAGAGGACACAGCGAATGATGCTCACTTTTTGTTTTCGTATCCGCGCATGTAGTGATACCACTATGTCCATAAGCATACTGAAACAAGACGTGGGATATTGTTTCTTCTGTTCATCTTCGAGGGTTCCTTGGCCGGATAATTGGCCGAGATGAATTCACGTCAAAGCCAATACCTACAGATAGTGGACGTTAGACAGCATGTCTCGCGTCTTTCTTGTATTTGGTCAGTTCGATTAAAATACGATTTGTTGGTATGGGCGAAAAAAGATTTTGCGAGCTTAGTGGTCGCGGTGTCAAGTATCCTCTTAATTATAAGAATGATAGAGAGATATTTGGGCTCCAAATTCTAAAATTTATCTGTGCTTTATTGGTCGTTCAAATCCATGTTTACTCCGGCCTGAAGGATATCCTTATACCTATAGCGCGTATTGGTGTCCCGGTATTCTTTTTAATTACCGGGTACTTCATCCCTGACTCTACAGGAGTAATTAAAAAGGAGAAATTAAAAAGAACGTTTAGCAAAATTTTGAAAATTGAATTGGTGGCTATTGTTATATATCTGTTTTATAGAATTTATATCAATTATTCCTTTCATCCTGAGCAACTCCAGGAGATGCTTACAGTTAAATACTGGATGATAGCATTTGGATTTGGCGAACATCCGGCCGGCCATCTTTGGTATCTTGTGGCGTTACTTCAAGCGGTTTTGGTAATCTGGGTATGTGTAGAATTAGATATTGTGAAGTGGCTTTACTGGCTTATCCCAATAGGCCTGATATTAAGCTTGCTATTCGGTAGATATAACTTTTTGATTTTCAATTTAAATATTCCTCAAAATATTCTTCTATCCAGAAATTTTTTAACCACTGCATTACCATGTATATTATTGGGGACATTGATAAGATATTATGAGCATCTTTTACCCTCCCAGAGTAAGATGGCGCTTATTACAGTTTGTTTTTTGTTTGGTGTCTACGTAGAAACAGCGATATTAACATCGATATTCCCGGACGGCGAAGGCGATATTGTTATCATGACAATCCCATTGGCTACCGCCGTGTTTGTGATCTTTCTTCGGATATCTGTCACAGGTAAAATAGGATTGACTCTTGCAGGATTGGGGAGAGCCTACTCTCTGGACATATATCTTTGGCATGTGGTTTTGGGGACTTTGGGACTTGGCGTATTGAAATGGATTGGGTTTAGAACTACAGACTGGTTTGATGCATTCATCGTCATGGCTATAGCTGTAATTTTTGCAATTGTGTCAAGGAGCATTGGACTAAGAAAACTTTATTCGCAATAAGTAGAATCTATTTAGTGTAATTTATGAGGAGATTTATGACTTTTGCTAATTTTAAGAGCCTGTCCCACAATATATGTTAACGCTGAGGCGGTCAGCCATTGAGCAGATT
>CAZUEY010000023.1:0-29451 GCA_964619395.1 uncultured Staphylococcus sp.
CAACGCCGTCCCGATAACTCAACTTTGTTCATTTTGCGCCGCTGGTGATTTCGTTCGCTCTATTATTGACCGCGTGCCACTTTTGGACGAAATGCGTTAAACGTGCCTTTCTCAATTTGTAGTGATTGCCTTGCTTGTCGCTTTCCTTAGTTACGGTAATATAGCCCTTATCTTTGAGCCACTGCAAACGCCTAAAAACGGTAATACGCGACACCCCTAAAACCGCGCATAATTGCGGTATTGGTACTTGAAATTCGTAGCCATACACTTTTATAAGTGTTTCAGCCGTCCGCACTAATTCCCCGTGCTGGGTTTGATATGTAAAGTATTTCATAAGATACTCGGACTTTATTATGTCCGTTCCGTTTAAGAATAGTACAGTACATACCTCCACGGGGTAAACTCTTTTTAATACGGTGAAAAAATAGTATCTTTGTACCTACCTCAACACTTTTCAAATATGAACGGTTACGATTTTGACGGCTCTAATGATTTCAGCGTGTACAATAATGATACGGTACATAATATGTACGTTGATGAGTTTTATAACGCTGGGTGCTGTAATGTGGACGATGTAACGCCCGATGAGAAAATAACAGCCGATGAGGCTAACGCCGCCGCGCTGGTTGACCTTTCTGTCGTGCCGCCGCACTTACGCCCGTTTGTTGACGATTGCGGCGATATTGATGTAGCGGGGTTAGTTAGTGATTGCTTGCGCCGATGTGGTTATACCGATGATTGAGCCGCCTAAAAAAACGATTTCAAAAAATTGGCTGGAGTATGCAAACGGATTGCCCGCCCGATAGAGTACCCACCCACTTATTTTTCATTTGTTTGGGCTGGGTGTGTAGGGTTGATGTGTAGGGCGTTACGGTTTACCCTATTACTTTCACTTTTTTAGGCGTGTGTTGTTCCTATCCTCAAAAAAATATGCCCTTTGATACATTCACTTTTGAAAATTTGTATTACCTTTGCAACCGAAAACCAACAACAACCCCGATAATAGAGATTATCATTTGTAGGGTAAATTTGTAGGGTAATTCTTAACTGACCGCTCTAACGCCATACGTTTCAGCAAGTTAGTTTGAAAGATATTCGGGGCTTCTCACCCCGACAAAATTTCAGCAAATGGGTGTAACTCAGCGAGTTGCACCCATTCTCCATAATTTACCGGGACAAAAACGGAACACGTGTCGTTCGCGCAGCCCCCTCTTTCCTCTTCATAATTTAAGTGTCTGCCACTTGTTATCTGTCGCTGCCGAGGCAGTCATCATTCCATCAGCTCGTCACCTCTCAACCATTCTCATCCCGCCGCCAACAAATGTTAAGAGCCTCGCTCCAAGCTAAACGGATTCGTTGTAAACTTCAAAACACCCAATTCGCGTATCAAATCCTCATCCAAAGCCACCGTAGTGCTGTAATTTGGAAAACATAGGCGTGGACACCCCGTTTGGGCGGAATGAACCACAAACACATTCCTGATATTTTCAGCGTCAGAAAGGATATCTTTCAGGCGGGCAAGCACCCCCTTAAAATTCTTGCGCTCATGGTCCAACGGGATGGCATAAAGAGGATGCTTCTCCGAGACTTTGATGTCCAAAAGCGACTCCCCGGGATGTTCAATCTCGGGAGCCACCTCGTAGAAGAACAAATCCTCCTCTCTCTCCTTGACCACACATCGCCTCGGTTGCCAGTCGTAGACATATAGATACTTATTGTCGCGCCCGACAAGATTATTGTGACAGTCGATAAGTTCGGGGGCGACTACCTTTAGAAACATCGACCGCGGACTTTTCGGGTCATACAGCCCCCAGAGCAGGTTGTGGAACTTCTCATACCTCGGATCATCATGATTCAAGCGTTCCAAAGTGCGCCAGTTGAACCATCCGGAGGTCCCGATCTCACCCTCATGAAACGTCAGCCGACTCAGTTCACCACTCTCCTCGCTCCACTCCATATCTACCGAGCCGCAGGCAATATGTTCGTGACCGATCGCCCTCTCAGGTGTAAGATTGAAAGCGAGATTCCCTTCAGGCGAAACTATTATGAACATATCCATGAAATCAGTTTTTTTGGCAAACTTTACCCTGAACTCGTAAGGACGGAGCCACGAGGTCATGCCGTCAAACTCATAACAAAATGAAAGCAGAGTATTGTCCGGGAAAATCCAGAAACGATTCTCGCCCCCGTCAGCATCGTCAACCCATATCCCATACATATTCAGCACACACAGCTGCTCATCCTCCTTACGCAAATTCTCCGCCGTCACCAACGTCCGGCAAAGACGTGTGATATCCCTCAGCCCCGAATACATAGCCAGCGGCGTACACTCCTCGAGTCCCTCATGATCTTTCACCCTCTCGGCAGTCGCTGCCAGCACCTCGTCGAAAACTATAGGCTTATCCGTCAACCCGAGCCGGGGCATATCATCCTTCAACACCTCTACCAGCCCCTGCATACGCTCAAGCATCTCTATCGTCTCCCTATCGCCGATATCCCTACCTCGCGAATTGTCGGTGAACGGACGCAGCAACCCGAATGCAAACAGCATCACAAACTCAATATCCACCGCCGGCTCCCCGCCGCAACCTTCCGGGAAAAACCGCTTCAGCAATCGCTCGTCGTCCCCCTTGATCTTGAACTTGAAAATCTCATCATTCGTAAGTTCCCGCCCCCCGGAGGCATACAGCCGGAAGATCATCCGGCAAAACCTTCGGCGCGACGCCAACTGCGAGCGATCACCCCAGTCGAGCGACAGATAAAACTCCGATGCCTCCAGATAGGCAGCGATAATATCATCCAGCTCCCCCTCAAACACCACCATACCCGCCTCCCGGTTTAGGATACCGTAGTACATCTCCATCTCCCGCGCCGAATCCCGGTTATTAGCCACCGTCTCAAACGACACACCGATAGCTTGCCGGTATTCAGCATCAGTGCGAAAAAGCAACCGCGACCTGTAGGCCACGGAAATCACTCCATATTTATCCTCTCTATCCATCGCGAAATTGTTGAAAGATTTGCAAAAATAATTATTCACCTGAAATATTTCCTCAAAAACAGAGGTGCAAAATCGCCTCTCCGACCAAAAGAAGCCGTTAAGACCGAAAATATCCCCCTTAAACCACACTTTCCGAAAAATTCCTGAAAACCCACAATCATCCACTTGGAGAATAAGCCTTCGCGACGTTAAATTTGCACGCATAAGATAGTCCAAACACACCATTTAAAATTTGTTAAAATGCAGAACAGAGCGTCTAATCCTAATAAATAAGTTTTATATTTGCAACTACTCAAACGGAAGAGAAATCCCGTAGAGTAAGAAAAGTGTCAAGCTTTCTTTCTCAGCCAAACGAACCGCCAATTCAATAACACACTGAGAAAAAGTGAGATTAGACGCTCTTTCTGTTTTTGTCGCATCTGCTTTCGGCACCGCATGCCGTAGATTAGCATAGACAAAACCAGAGGGGCAGTTTATTCTACCCTTATATCATTCAGTGTGTAGGCCTTGGCGGGCCTGTTTTGGCTATGATAGAGGTGCGATAAATTCCCCTCTTTTCTTATACCCATACCCCAACCGCCGAATTAGGGAATCAGGAGGCAAGAAAATTACATTAATCATGATCACAACCAAAGATTTAAAAGATGCTGGTTTTATTGAATATAAATGGGTTAGTGCATTTTCTGAAACATCTTTATGGGTTAATTTAACCTCAGGTCCAGGCGTAATACTTATTCCTAATGGGAAAGACGCATTTATTCCTTATCTAAATGCGACGCTTATATCCGATAATCTGGCAGATCTAATCCCATGTAAACAAATTAGTTCAGGAGATGGGCTTAACGAATTTATGAACTTTATTAAAACCTTATGACAACTCTGATAATACGAGTTTGCAGAATTACTCACCATCCTATTACTTGTTACCCTAAAAAAATCAAGGATAAATATGTGATGGGGCTTGGGCACATACTTCACCACCTGTCGAACGGACACCCCAATATGAAGTTCCTGTTTGAGCAATGGGGGTATTCTATTATAGGTCATAATGTTTCATCATGGTTTAATTCGGATGACCAAACATCCATAAGACGTGCACTCGCCTTAAATAGGATAGGATGGAGTTTTTTCCGCCTAAAACATCAATTCTATTTTGATTGCTTCTATTTGACTGAAACATTCGACAAATCACTATTAGATTCCTTATATACATTTCTAAAATCTTCAGGATCCAATATCTTTACTAAAGCAGCACTCGAAAATACTCGAAAATATTTTTCAGGTAAAAGTGTGTCATTGAATGTTGAAGATGTATTGCTCCGCCATAGAGCCAACAATATATCTTTTGCAAACGAGCGAGAGAAAAGAGTTTTAGTTGTAGCGACGGTTTCAGCCGGCAAATCAACCTTAATCAACGCATTAATAGGAAATAGTTTCAACAAAGCGAGAAATGGCATCTGTACCACCCACGTCTGTAAAATCCATAACAAGCGAGAACGAGATGGCATCACATTTCGAAGCGGATCGGTATTATACTTTGACAGCGAGATTAAATCGCACTCAAGCGATGATCTCTATGAGGTTGCTTTCCATTTTGAATCAACACTTGGTGACTCACGGATTTTTCTTATTGACACTCCTGGAGTTAACAATGCTAATGACCTTGAGCATCTTCATATCACTGCTGATGCTATAAAGTCACAAAATTATGACGTTGTAATATTCGTATCCAACGGTCAATATAATGGAACAAAGGATGAATATCGTTTATTAAAGTTATTAAAGGATACTACTAATAAACCCATTTTATTTGTTCTAAACCAACTCGATAAATTTAAGAGTAAAGTTGACGATATTGGGAAGATGATACGTAATTATGGCAATGAATTAGTTACTATTGGTTTCGATAAACCTCAGATTTTTCCCATATCGGCTCAATATGCCTATCTCCTCCGCACCGAACATAATCTTGACGAAGAGGAAAAAGATGAACTATATATGCTTAGAAAACGATTTTCAAATGATTATCTAGATCTTAAGCGTCACACTGGAGTTTTATCCAAGACGGAGATAGAAAAGAGTGGAATTATTCAATTAGAATTAGCAATTAAAAAAATATAACTTAATAATATCCCTATATGAAAAAAGTTAGCATCAAGTATAATCCTTATCAGATTACAACCGTTATCACGGTTGATGGACGAGCCCCAAGGGCTAACAGTGCCCTAAACGTAGTGGGATTTCGGCTTCAGGAATGGGTAGAAAATCTGCCTCAGATTTTGATTGACGAATATCGCGACTGCAATTTTGAAATTGATTTTACCGGCACTGAAGCTGATTACAATGATGTGGTAGCATCATTTAAATCACTCGGGGATAAAGTTAATGCGAAATGCACTTTGCACGCTACCCCAAACATTGACGAAGTAGAAGATACAATTGATAAAATCTTTGAGGAGATAAAAAATAACGATAAAGTTCCTGAACTAAAATCTCCCGCGATTATCGAAGCATTTACCAAAGCAAAAAACTCAAGATTCGAAGTCAACGTTGTTGCTACCATGAGCTCGGGCAAATCCACACTCATAAACGCACTTTTAGGACAGCAGTTGATGCCTGCTGCAAATGAAGCAACCACAGCAACCATTGTAAAAATCGTAGATTGTGACCGTGATTCCTTCTCAGCTATTGCCTATGATAAATCCGGCAATAAAGTAACGGAGATTGAAAATGTTACATTGGAGAAAATGAAGCAGCTTAATGGTGATGAACGTGTGTCGACTGTTGAACTTCTTGGGAAAATACCTTTCGTAAAAACGACAGGGATGAAACTGGTGCTTGTTGATACCCCGGGGCCCAATAATTCTCGAGACAAGCGCCACGAAGAGATGACTTATAGCATGATTGCCAACTCTGACAAATCATTGGTACTGTATGTTATGAATGGAACACAACTTGGCATCAATGATGAAAAAGAGTTCTTAGATTATATCTGTCAGCAAATGACAAAGGGCGGTAAACAAAGCCGCGAGAGATTCATTTTTGCTGTAAACAAGATGGATAGCTATCGTCCGACTGTCAAACACGATGGAGTGGGATGCATTCCCCGCGCACTAAATGACGCTAAGAAAGGACTTGAGAATAGAGGCATATTGAACCCAAATCTATTCCCCGTTGCTTCGTTACCGGTTCTACAGCTTCGTGAAATGTCCAAAGAAATTGATGAAGAAGACGAGGACTGCCCCGAACTGGAAGCGTTCAAAAAGCGCAGCAAAAAGTACGATGAAATGCATTTTGAGAATTATTATAATTTTTCAAACTTACCCCAAAGCGTACGAAACTTCCTTAATGAAGTGATTTCTGCTTCAGAGGAGACTATCGAAGATGAAGAGGAAGATTCAGAAAATTATATTGAATCTTCGAAAACAATTACTGAGATTCATTCCGGCATTGTATCGATAGAACAGGCTGTAAGCTTGTACGTGAATAAATATGCCCGTACTCAAAAAGTCAAAGATCTTGTGATGGCTTTTAATGGTACCCTTGATGAGATGGCTACTTTGGCTACATTACAAAAAACTATTTCAAACGACCATAAAAAGGCTAAAGAGCTTGAAAACCAGATCGCACAAATCAAGAAGAATATCAAATCTGCAAGGGAAGTGAAAACCTTAGAGAAAGATATCGAAAATATTGATTTGACTTCCGATGTCAAGAATGAGATTACCACATATTTGACCAAGGTAAAAGATCAAATCAACAAAATGATGGCAGGAAAAAGTCGAGTTAGAAAGGCCGAAGCTCTTTCCATGTGTTCAGACTTGGGAAAAAAGTGTAACTCAATTTCAGCACAGATAAAGGTAGAAATTGACAATATCCTAACAAAAGCATATAAGAGTGCCTTATCCAGGATTATCAATCAATACAAGCGTTATCTGGAAGAATTAAATTTGGGATTTAATGCCGGTGCGCTATCATTAAACCCTGTCACACTCGTTTCGACATCATTAGCAAACCTTTCTCAAATTATTGAGGAGAACACCGATACACAGGACGAAGGTACGTATGTTACCAAGACCCGTCGGATAGAAGGTGGGTTCATTAGAAAAGCTGCGAGCTTCCTAACTGGGGGATACGTTTCTGACCATACTGTTGAAACCTATAAAAAATGGGAAAGCAAGTATGTGGACTACGTTGAAATGGCTGAGGTGGCCAATGACTATCTTGAGCCTTTCCAGCGAAATTTGAATACGATACAGAACAATGCTACTGAACATGTTACAAAAGAAACTGTAAGATTAAAACAGTATCTTAAAGAAGAACTTGATAAAATCGACAAGATTCTTGACAACAAGCTTGAGGCTCTTTCAAATAGTGAAGAGAATTTAAAAGTAAAAGCTCAGGAAATTGCTGAAAACGAAGCTAAATTAAAATGGCTTCAGAACATTCAACAAAGAGTAAAAAATATCATAGAATTTTGATTATGAAAGAAAAATTCAAAAAAACCGTTGATACAAAAGATTTGGAAGGCACTCGTATAAGCCTTGCCAATGAAATGATGCTTGACCCTCGCGGTGAAAGTTTCTGTGAAATGCGAAAATATGCAGAGGCTGCTTTACCCCAATTATATGACGTACACGATGGTGAGCTCTTCGAAAAAAATCAGGATAATTGGGATGAGACTCTTCTTTTCTCAATAAAGAATACTCTCGATGACAATTTTTCTAAAGAGCGTCTCGACTTTTACTACGATATTGCGAAAACTGTATTAAAAGATAAGGCTGAAAGGCTGAATACAGAAAAGAAAATGAAGTCGGAAGAAGAACAAGACTTTACGCTCAAAGCTTCCTCTAAATCCAAAAATAATCCATTATATATTGGGGTCACACTCTGTGGACTTACCATTGGAGGGGCTGGCCTTATTGTAGGTAAAACAATCTTGACCGTTATAGGATTAGCTGGAGCCGCCATTGGTGGTGGTTTATTATACAACGATAATAAAAACAAGAAATGAGCAGTATTTACGACCGAATCAATAAACCCAAAGGCTCACTCCAACCACAGAAGGAGATTATCCCCACTACGCCTGAAAAGCCGGACCTACCCACAAAGGAGCTGGACAGAACGTCATCCCTTAATGTCTTGAACGATAAACTTGCAAATGCTAACGCCGCGTTAACACTTGTTGATGATATAGTACTCAAGAAATATCTGAGCAAATTGTCAGATATGTCGGTTGTATCATTAAGTGAAAATTGGGACGTTAAAGATGCACTTAAGGATGTCATCATTTTTAAGGTTTGTAAAATGGCATATGAAAAAGATGAATATGCCACCGACAAATTCAATAGCATAATTAGTGCCTTGACCTACGTTAATGGTGAGGTATTCATGATAATCGATGGCCATAAGACAGAAACTGATTTCTATCTTGGTGTAAAAATTGCCACTGAATCAGATAGGACTGTTAGCTCTTATGCAGACACCTTAAAGCGAGCTTTATTAGGTCAGTTCCCTGGAGCCAAAATTGAGGACTTATCTCTTAATGAAGGCGATAGTCAATTTTCAAAGCAAGAAGTCCTTATTAAACGAATAAATGAGGAGGGAAATGCTGTCAGTATCTGTTCCGGAATTCCTGCTATGAAAAACAGCAAAGGTGAATATACCAATGCTACATTCATCCAAGGAATTGAAAAATTTGCACTGGCTATGCAAGGGCAAAGATACACAGCCATCATTCTTGCTTCCAATGTGTCTGATAATGCTATCGGCAGTATCCGACAAGGTTATGAAAATATTTATACTCAACTTTCGGCAGCGGGAACTCAGCAACTTGCTTATTCTACTAACGAGTCATTATCTAATGCGATTAGTAGAAGTAAGGGGATGTCAGACTCCATAGGTCACACTGACAGTGAGGGACACACGCACTCTACTTCAGAATCTACAACTATAACAAATACCAAATCAACAACTCAAACTAAAGGTACATCAAAAGATAATTTCTGGGGTAAGGCCGGTAAATTAGCTGAACCGTTAATGGAGGCAGGCGCGATATTAACAGCAACGGGATTCGGTGCGCCGCTCGGTGTTGTTATGATGGCTGCCGGAGGCGTTGCAGGTATCGGTGGAACTGTTGCAGCTAAACAGATTAGTAAATCTGAAGCAAAAACACAAGGCACCTCAGAAGGGAAAACCACAGGAACGAGTGATTCGGTGAATCGCAGTAAATCCGATAGTCAGACCCATACCGAAAGTTTTACTGAGACCAACGGTGAAACATCGACAATCGGAAATACCAAGAATTTTACACTTACCATTCAGGATAAGCACATTCAAGAGATTCAGAAGAAGATAGAACAACAACTCGAACGTATGGCGGTGTCTGAAAGCACCGGCTTATGGGCAACTGCCGCATATTTTATTTCTTATGGGACAGACCGCGCAACGGCTGAATCCGGAGCTGCAATATATCGTTCCATCGTTCAAGGAGAACAATCAGGAGTAGAACAATCGGGGATATCCACATGGTATAGTAATTCAGCTGATTTCAAATCTATCAAAGAATCTATATGTGGAATATCTCACCCGGTTTTTACTTATTACAAGAATAATTCGTTTAATCCGATTTCATTGACTCCCACAAATATGTTGAGTAGCAAAGAAGTCGCTATTGCTCTTGCTTTGCCAAGAAAAAGTGTCCCGGGCTTTCCCGTCGTTGAACATGTGTCATTAGGTAAAGAAGTTGTACGTATCGGTGACTCCGAGCTTGTAGACTCTTTTGATATGGGCTGCATATTTGATCAGGGTATTGCACGCTCCGACAATAGGGTAGAACTTGATATCAATAGCCTCACGCAGCATACTTTCGTCACAGGTTCAACAGGATGTGGTAAAAGTGAAACAGTTTACAAACTGATTGATAGCATACAAAAATCAGACGTAAACTTCTTGATTATTGAACCTGCAAAGGGTGAATATAAGAATGTTTTCGGCACCGAGTACATATTTGGCACCAATCCATTGATTTCCAACTTACTTAAAATAAATCCCTTCAGATTTACGGAAGGTGTACATGTGCTTGAACATGCAGATCGCCTGATTGAGATTTTCAATGTTTGTTGGCCCATGTATGCTGCAATGCCCGCTGTACTTAAGGAAGCGGTGCTGAACGCTTATGAAGATTGTGGCTGGGATTTGGTAAAATCCGTAAATAAATACTCTAATGACATTTTTCCGACATTCTCTGATCTGATATGGGAATTAGAGGCCGTTATTGAATTGTCTGAATATTCAGAAGAAGTCAAGAGTAATTACAAGGGATCTTTGGTTACCCGTGTTAAATCTTTGGCGAATGGCATCAACGGAGAAATATTTTCGGGTCAAGAAATTGGAGATGAAATACTCTTTGACAAAAACGTCATTATCGACATTAGTCGAATAGGTTCTCAGGAGACTAAATCCTTGATAATGGGAGTTCTGATTATGCGGCTTAACGAATACCGCGCCAATTCAGGCATCGAAGCAAATAGTCGTCTTCGTCATGTTACAATTCTGGAGGAAGCTCATAATCTTCTGAAACGATGCTCGCAGGAACAAAGCGCTGAAGGGAGTAACCTTGCCGGGAAAGCAGTCGAAATGATCTCCAATTCAATAGCCGAAATGCGAACCTATGGAGAGGGCTTTATCATCGTGGATCAATCTCCAAGCGCAGTAGACATCGCGGCTATTAGGAATACTAACACCAAAATCATAATGCGTTTACCGGAGGAAACCGACCGTAAGACAGCCGGAAAATCGGCGGCAATGAAAGATAATCAGATAGACGAAATTGCAAAATTACCAACCGGTGTGGCTGTAGTCTATCAAAACAATTGGGAAGAGCCGGTTTTGTGTCAGATTGACAGAATGAGTAAAGATAAACGCCTAAAATATGAATTTAAGGAAGATAAGCCTACGGAGATAGATACAGAGCAGCTCATTGTTGAGATTCTTAAGTTCATGTTTAAAGCTAAGATGGCAACTCCTTTGGCATTTGACCTTGACTTAATCAAAAAGAATCTTTCATTATCGAATTTACCTACCTATGTTAAAATAAATATCTTGGAGGCAATTCAAGAATATGAGAACAACAGCCCTGTTCAATTGTGGGATAATGATGAATTTGTAAAATTCTCGTGGATTATCTCCGGTATTGTTGAGCAAAAGCAACAAATAACAAAGTTGGCAAATACCTCGGCAAACTATGATGAGTTGACGAGAGCTATGAAAGTTTTAATTCATGACAAGATAAAAGGTCTCCCTGAAGAATTGGATATGCTTATTCTTCAAAGCCTTTTGCGTGATTACTCTACAACAAGTGAGGCACATCTCCAGCGATACAGTGAGTGGCTGAAAACAGCACGCGAACGGATGAATTACTAAATTATAGCCGTGGGTGAAATATCCCATGGCTATATATAAAGTTCTAATATTATGGAAGGTCTGAAAAACGAACTAAAACCTATAGATTCGGAGAACAAGAATCCATTTAAGCCGTTAGCTAACGACATCAATTCTCCCCTTGGAAAAGATATTTCGACTGATGCTGAAGTCAAAGAGTCTGGCCACAAAGGTGGGTGGACAAATGATGTAGGAATCTCTCCTGAAGAATTGGATAAGCCTTTAATGAACAATGAGTCTTTGTCTCCGGGACTAAAGGAAGAACTAAAAGAGAAAACCGGTTGGAGCGATAAAGTTATTGATTATATAAAATCTGAGGAAGAGGCTTCAGTCTATGCAGAAGCTAACCTCAAAGAAAATAATGGGAATCTTGAACGCTCGGATATAGATTGGAATGCCAAAGTTCCCCAAGATCGTATTGACCGAATGAGATCTATCTATGGTGACGAAGTAGCTGACAAATGGGCAGATAAAACAAATTTGGATTTGATCAAAGAAGGTAAAGCTCCCTATGGCCCTGATGGTGAAAGAATAAACCTTCACCATATTGGTCAAAAGATCGATAGCCCATTAGCAGAATTGACAAATACCGAACACAAGAAGAACGACGGAATTTTACATGACAAGACTAAATCTTCTCAAATCGGACGTGAAGTTTTTCGTTATGAACGACAACAATATTGGATAGCTCGATATCAGGCATTACAAAAACATTAAATTATTCTATTATGGCTAATTTCATTATCACTGCTAAACATGATATGCATCTTTCTCTCGGGAAAGACATAAAAAAAGGAGACTCTTTTGACGTGTTTATCAGTAAACCACTAAACAGTACATCTATCTTCAATAACCCGGAGGCTCGTTCAAGCATAATCCGTCAATTATCCAATAAGGATATTGACTTAGTGGCTTGTCGCAAAGAGTATTTTCTTAATAACGGTCACTTTCAGGTGGAAGAACGCAAGAATGTATTATCCAATCGTATATAAAGCTGGGTATCGTATATGTACCATTTAGAGCACTTAAATATTTCTGATAATCTTTCTTCGACACAGAGGGAATTATGTGGGAAAGACTATAGTGATCTTAATTTCCCGTTGGGAGCCCACATGACAGAAATTGAAAATAAAGAAGTCCGGCTTGCACCCTCTGACATGGAACAAATTGAAAAAATTTGTGAGCAATTTTCAGTTACTTCAGAAATCAAATATGAAAATTGGGTCAATCTGGAACTGTCTGAGAAGGAGAGTGTGCTCAATGCCCTTGAAGAGCGTATTGCTGAGATAGAATGTCGGCCTCCTTGCCCTATCCACCTCGCGCCGCTTGAGGAGAAGCATTGGGGCGGCTATAATCCTGTCTCCAAAGATATTACAATCAACAGCGATTATACCCAACTCTCTGACTATCAAACTTATCGCGAAGTAGTTGATACTCTTATCCACGAGGGTCGCCATGCTTATCAGGACTATAATGTCAACGTCTGTCAAATCCACCCCCGCCAAAGCGAAATAAGCAGTTGGGCTGATAATATGGAAGGTGGTAAATGGGGATATTGGGGCGACTGCAGTAGTCTGCTCGGTCAACGTCTTTACGATCAGCAGGCTATTGAAATCGATGCCCGCAACTTTGCCTCCGATGTCCTCGACAAGTTAAACCTTAACGCCTGATGCGCCATGAAAGATATAATAGAAACGAAACTTAAAGAGCAAGGCTATGACAGTAAATCGGCCTCGCTGGTGGCTGCTGAATTGCTCAAAGTCGACTGTAGCTTGAACTCTCTTGTAGAGGATTGGCTAAATGACAAACAAACTGACTTTGAAGCTCAGGGATATACCATTTCCGGATTGATGAAATCTCGCGGAATGACATATCCTGCCGCCCTCCTTACGATCGACTGGCTCATCAAAGAACCGGAAAAAGCAATCAATTCACTTAAAAGAGGAGTAAGATAGCCATGCCAACATTTGAAATTACAGCGCGTCATCAGATTGACCGCTCAGGAGGACTTCATATAGATCGTGGACAGACTTTCACCATCAATATCAATGTGACGGGGATTACACCGACCAATCTTTTCGGCAACTCCCGTTGCTCCGATGCCCTTGTTAAGCAGTTTCAGCTCAACGGAATAGATGTACCGATAACGGACTCAGGTGTGTATAGCCGTGGAACTTGGGATATAAAAATGAAATAGTGATGATATCACCTATACCAATACTTTTTTATTGCAGCGAATGTGGGAACCGTTTCATGGGGCCACAAATGGAATGGTGTGCAACTGCGTTCTCTGCCCCACTCAAATGCTCTAAATGTGGGAGCTGGCATACACGTCCGTGGAGCCCACTCCCGACCAAAATAGCTAATTTGAGATACAAGTTTATCTGGGATGCTATTGATAAAAATGATAAATCATGACACAACTTCAATGTCCTAACTTCCGAAGCACCAATATTTCTAAGACCACTACGGAGTCGACATCAACCAGTAATTCATTACGACCCATGAAATCCGGCAATACACACATTAGACGGCTCCTGCTGCTTCCATTGTTTGGCGCCATGATGCTCGGCTGCACCGGCTCTGCCCGGGGGCAGTCGGAGACCGACGAGGCTGAAAGCGCTCGCTCTCAGCTTGCCTCGGAGAGTTCCTACGGAACCTCAGCATACGGCAGCTACATCGGCCTCCCTGAGGACGCATCTGCCGAAACTCCTGACGAAGCCGCCTCCCGCCGCTACAAGGAGAAATATGCGGAGACGAATATCGCCGACATCCACCTCCTCCGTGCAGATGGCAGAAGAATATGGTACTCTCCCTGGACCTCGGAAATTGAAAGCGGATATGTCAACCGACTCTACATCTACGACAGCGAGACAGACACCGAGCAGGTCGTCAGCCTCAACAAGACCCCCTTGGAAGATGACGAGATGTATGTCGAGGATATGAGGGAGCGGAATGGCATCATAACCGTCATCATGTCGGAGAGAAGAAACAGCAACGGATGGGTGGAAGGCACCCACGTATGGCAATACAACTGCGACACCGGCGCCTGGAAAGCACTCGCAAAAGAATGTTCCGGCGCTGAATTCAACAGCGATGCCACTGCCGTCAGGGTAAACTATGTCGAAATCCTCAACCCCGACGACCCAACCTTCCTTCAGGAATTCCGCGATCACTACAAAACCGTCAGGTTATAAATTTTAACGAGAGTTCGATATAAGAAGTATGAAGAAAATCAACTGATTATATCGAACTCTCGATTATTTTCAAGGGAGGTTGACTGTCAAGATATCCCATGAAGATTTTTTCAACCCCCGAAGTGGTATAATCGTAAAGGCTCTAACAGCGGCACACAATCTTTATTCCTTATGTCAGGATTTTAGCGACTTTTTCGGTATTGGGCGGGAATCTTGTATCTTTGTGTAGTGAAATCTAAGCATTTTTGACCTGTTATGAAGAAGATTGTGAAGCTAAGGATCTGTGACTATCTGCTGGCGATACTGTCAGTGCTCATACTTGCCTCAGGTATTCAACTCGAAGGTTGGTGGCTGGGGATGACCTTCATTTGGCTCCATTTAGCAGTCGGGATTGCGTTCATGGGCTTGATAGTGTGGCACTTGGAATTGCATTTCGGCTGGAGCAATTGGTGGTGGAAATTCTTCAGTGGGAGGTCGGTGGTAAATCGATGGCTTTTTGTCACAGGTCTGCTGACACTGATCACGGCCGTGTGGGCTACAGCCCGAATGTTCATCACCTGGCATCATTCGTCAATCGGGGGCTGGCATGGGAAGATAGGGTTTGCAATGATGGCACTCGTGATCATCCACGCTTCCATGAGATATCGTTTCTTTCTAAAAAAGAAATAAGTAATATTATATTTCAAAAAGTGTTATGAGACAGATGCGTAAACAGTCCCGACAGCTGAGCGCCGAGAGGGCTTTGGAGATTTTCGACAAAGCTCCTTATGTCACTATAAGCATGGTCCGCCCCGACGGTACACCCTATGGAGTGCCGGTCAATATGGTGCGCCGCGATGCGGAGACTTTCTATTTTCACTGCGCTTTCGAAGGGGAGAAGATTGATTGCATCGCCGGCAATCCCACAGTGAGTCTTCTGGCGGTGAGCAAGTGCATGCCGAAGTTTGAAGAGGAGAAGAACAATTTCACCGAATATTACCAGTCGGCGATAGCAATTGGACGGGCTGAGCCGGTGAGCGATGACGAAGAAAAGATCCTGGCTCTCCGGCTATTGTGCCAATGGTTTCTGCCGAAGAATATGGATCATTTCGATGAAGCGATAGCCCGGAGCCTGAGCCACACGGCTGTGGTAAAAATCACTCTCACCGAACCCCCTGTCGGCAAAGAAAAATCTTGTGCCAATTAACCACTCTACGACATAAACTCACGCCCTAACGAACCCGCCGGATTAAAAGAGATGACAACCGACAACGAATGTAAGAAAGCACTGGCCTCCAATAGCTTCATACATAGCTATATGATAGCCATAATCCATGCACTCCTATGGATCGCGGCATTGAGCATTGCAGCCTTTTTCCACCTCTGCCCTGAGTTCAGCCATGCCGAAGCGCTCCTCTATTCCACACTTTCGGCCTACGGAGCCTATCTGTGCGAGAGCGTGCTCTCCATGGTCAATGCCATGTCGCAATCCACTGAATATGACCTGAATTTCCGCCGTGCAGGGCTGTGGGGGTGGATTCTGCTCAACCTGTGCTGCAACATCCTCTGGTCATTCCTCTTCCTAAAATATCAGAGCTGGATATTCCTCATTCTTATCATCCTCACAGCCGGATGGCAGAAATATATGGATGGGAGAGTGCCGGTACGCCTGATGTCAACCCGCAAACCACTTTAATAATGAACATCTCACCATACATTCCCCTAACCATCTTCGGGATAGCCTTCACTCTCTTTGTGACACTTCTCGCCGGCTCAGCCATCATTGTCGCTCGCAACCGGCGCAAATATCGCGACAGCATCAGCCGCCGTCGCGAATAGTCCTGCGACAGCGGCTGAAGCTGTGAGTCAAAAATTTTTTCGTCAAAAAATCCTCTCCGGGCAAATGACAGTCTCCGGAGTTTGACGTATCAGGGTTTTACCTTGATAAGCATCATCTTAGAATCGGCAAGAGCCTTGACGCTATGGGGCACATCGGCACCCATGAGCATAAACTCACCCGGGCGGAGGATATGGGGAGTTCCAAGCATCGTAAACTCTATCTCGCCCTCGGCCACGCAGATCATCACTTCAGCGGGAGCCGTGTGGGTGGTGAGTTCCTGGCCGGCCTTAAAGGCCACAAAAGTCACTCCACCATTTGAGTTGCCGAATACACTCTTGAATTGAACTTTTTCGTCGTTGGGTTCTGTCTGGTCGACGAGTTTGAAGACTTCGCCGAACTTATAGTCTGATTGTAACATAATAGGTTGTGTGTTTTTTGTTAGTTTAATCTGTTTAGTCTACTTTCGAGAATTGGTCTTTCCCAACGCCACATATAGGGCACACCCAGTCGTCGGGGAGATCGGCAAATGAAGTTCCGGGGGCTATACCATTGTCGGGGTCGCCGGTAGCGGGGTCATAGACCCAATCGCATACATCACATACAAATTTTTCGTTTTCCATTTTCTATACTTTGTTTAATTAGTCGTTGATAAGTTTTTTGAGATCCTCGTCGACGGTTGAGATAGTGCCGATATTAAACTTCTCCTGAAGAACTTTAAGCACATCTGGGGTGAAGAAGGCGGGAAGTGTAGGCCCGGTGTGGATGTTCTTGACCCCAAGGGCGAGAAGTGCCAGCAGAACTATGACAGCCTTCTGTTCATACCATGCGATATTGTAGGCCACGGGAAGGTCATTGATTGAATCCACACCCAGTGCATCCTTGAGGGCCATTGCTATGCGCACTATAGAATAGGAGTCGTTGCACTGACCGGCGTCAAGCACGCGGGGCACACCCTCGATGTCGCCGAGAGGGAGTTTGTTATAGCGGAATTTTGCACATCCGGCTGTGAGGATCACACAGTCTTCAGGGAGTGCTTCGGCAAATTTAGTGTAATAATCACGACTTGGCATACGGCCATCGCAGCCTCCCATCACCACAAACTTGCGGATCTTTCCCCTCTTGATAAGGTCTACAATCTTAGGTGCAAGTTCCACCACCTGATGGTGAGCGAAGCCACCTATGATTTCTCCATGTTCAATCTCCGTAGGGGGTTCACACTTCTGTGCGCGAGCTATCAATTCTGAAAAATCTTTGGGATGCCCATCGGGGATATGATGAGTTCCCGGCATACCTACCACTCCGGTCGTGTAGACGCGGTCAAGATAAGTACAGTTTCGTCGTGGGGGTACAATACAGTTGGATGTGAAGAGAAATACACCGTTAAACTTCTCAAACTCATCAGTCTGCTTCCACCATGCATTGCCATAATTACCGGCAAAATGGGGATACTTCTTAAAGAAGGGGTAATACTGACCCGGGAGCATCTCAGAGTGAGTGTAGACATCCACTCCCTTATCTTTGGTCTGCTCGAGGAGCTCTTCAAGGTCCTTGAGGTCATGCCCGCTGATAAGGATACCGGGACGGTTGCGCACTCCTATATCCACCGTTGTGACTTCAGGATTGCCATAGGTGCCGGTGTTGGCACGATCCAAAAGATCCATAGCCTTCACGCCACCATCACCTACCTCAAGCACAAGCGAGAAAAGCTCGTCAACACTGATATCCTTGCGTGCGGTCTCAGCCATAGCGTTTTCAATGATGGCATAGACATCTTCATCCTCATAGTTGAGGTTAGCTGCATGACGGGCATATGCGGCCATTCCCTTGCAACCATAGATTGCGAGCTGCTTCAGACCGCGGATATCGGCATTTTCTTCGGCGAGCACACCAGTGACAGGCTCATACTTCTCTGCCTCCGAGGGAGCAGCTTGAAACTCCACTTCAGGGAGGTCAGGGAGCTCAATCCCCTCTTTCTTGGCGCTACCGGCAAGCAAATTTTTCATCTCGAAGGCTCTCCGGATATAGCCATCAAGAGCGTCGTTGTCGAAATTGGCATTTGTAATAGTCACAAACAGCGAGTCGACTACCAAATGGCTGGCATCACGGCTTGCTGATCTCTTCTCGCGCAACGCACGGTTGATAAGTGAGATCCCCCTTACAGCGTAGAGCAGAAGATCCATGCGTGCAGATGTGTCAGCGTGCTTACCGCAAACTCCTTGTAGTTCACATCCCTTGCCACGTGCAGTCTCTTGACACTGGTAGCAAAACATACTCAGTTGATTGTGATTTTCCATCTTAGGTATATGTTTTTAATAAGTTTGTAGATTTTTTTCAATTTTTCCCATTACCGGGGTCGATAATTACCGGCAGTTGGCTTTTACTTTGTCTTAGAAACACCTCCCCTCCTTATATAGTTCAAATTGGATTGGATTTTGAACCATCTAAAACAAAGGGATGTTAGGTTATAAAAAAACAAAAATGCAACAGACCATCACACTTAGACGCGCCTACGACCCTGAGTCACCCTCCGACGGCTATAGAGTTTACATCGACCGCCTCTGGCCTCGCGGTCTTTCACATGCTACCTTCCATTACGATTGGTGGGACAAGGATATATCCCCCACGGCTGATCTGCGGGAGTGGTTTCATGCCGACCCTGATAACCGCTGGCAGGAATTTTGTCGGCGCTACAAAGAGCAGCTGCTCAGCAATCCCTCATTCGCTACCTTAAAATCCACTCTTGAAGGGAAAAGTAGGGTGACACTTCTATATTCGTCGCGCGACGAGCTCCACAACAATGCCGTAGTAGTAAAGGAAATGCTCCAATCCTGACCGCTCGAAGCAGGCTGTTGTCGAAATTTCCCTAAAAGGTAATCTTCAGCACTTTGACAACCACGCAGGCTTCCATGGGCCGTAATTCCGCACCATTGTCGTAGATTCTCATTCGTCATGCCCTATATCACCCTCGACAGAGGGCGCTTTATGTGCTTTACTGAAAAGGGGTCACCCAATTGCAAGATTTCCCTGTTGTAAAATCAAAAAATATTGGATAAATTTGTATCATGAAAGGTTTAGTTATAGGGATGGGCGAAGCCCTGTGGGATCTCCTCCCCGAAGGTAAAAAGATTGGTGGCGCTCCTGCCAATTTCGCATATCATGTGTCGCAATTCGGCCTCCCCGGCTGCGTGGTCAGCGCTGTGGGCAACGATCCGCTCGGACATGAGATCATTGACCATTTCTCATCAAAGGGCCTGACCTATCAAATTGATACGGTCCCCTACCCCACCGGCACCGTGCAGGTGGAAATCGACAAGGCCGGTATCCCTCAATATGAAATAAAAGAAAATGTGGCCTGGGATAATATCCCATTCACTGAAACTCTGGAGGAGCTCGCCGTGCAGACGTCGGCCGTATGTTTTGGCTCTCTCGCCCAACGCAATACAGTGTCGCGCAATACTATCAACCGATTTCTCGATGCCATCCCTGCCGAAAACCATCCTCTGATCGTGTTTGATGTCAATCTGCGTCAAAGTTTCTACAACAAAGAGTTGCTTTGCGACTCAATGAAACGTTGTAATATCCTGAAGATCAACGATGAGGAACTTGCCACTATCAGCCGCATGTTCGGCTTTGCTGAGATTGACCCGGAGAACCAATGTTGGATTCTCTTGGGTAAATTCAATCTACGGATGCTTATCCTCACTTGCGGCATCAACGGCAGCTATGTTTTCACCCCGGGAAATATCTCGTTCCAGCCAACCCCCAAAGTAGAAGTCGCTGATACAGTGGGTGCCGGCGACTCCTTTACAGCAGCATTCATCGCCGGTATTCTAAAAGGCAAATCTGTCGCCGAAGCCCACGCCAAAGCCGTCCGTACCTCCGCCTACGTCTGCTCCAAAAAAGGAGCAATGCCCACACTTCCCCCTGACCTCACCGAATAATTCCCCCCATCCCGGTCAGAGTCACCGGGAGCCAATACCTCACTATTTGCCCTCCTCGGCATGAGGGGATGATTTCCTCTCACGCTTGACTGCTCTCCGGATTCGCTCCTGAGATTCCGTCCCTCTCGAGGGCAAGGAGGGCCCGCTTTGTTTCGAGCCCACCGGCATATCCTGTGAGGGTGTTATTACTGCCAATCACTCTGTGACAAGGCACAAGAATGGAGATCGGATTTGAGGCGATCGTCCCGGCCACAGCCCGGACAGCCTTGAGATTGCCAACCCTCAGCGCCAATTCGGCATAGCTTACGGTAGATCCAAAAGGTATCTTCATAAGCTCCATCCAGACCCGGCATTGAAAATCTGTCCCTGCTAAATGTAAGGGGATAGAAAATTCCTTACGTCGTCCGGCGAAATATTCGTCGAGTTGCCCGCAGGCTTCTTGGATAAGATCAGTGGTTCCATCCTCATAACCTGCATTCAGGAAGTGACATACACGGCTGTCAATGAGGCTGCGGCGCTTATTGTCTATCCAGTCGCAGATACAGAGTTTACCATCTTTCGACCCAAGCATCATCTCACCCACCGGAGATTGATAGCGCGATATTACGATCGGTTCCATATTTGCATTTTTAGTTATGTTTCAATTAGAAACTCTACCTATCTTATGTTTATGGAATTGTATGCCAAATATTGTTGTATGAATTTATCAGCTCCTATAAATATCAAATTTGAATCTTTTTCAAGTAGATTTCTAAAATTATTTACATCCATATTCTTAATTGACTTATTATCTATACATTCTCCCATTTTCAATAAAGAACCATTTACAAATTTTATAAAATTTACAACGGATGGCATTCTTTCGGTTAATTCTGTTTTATCTCTACATTCAAAAAATTTAAATACGGCATGACCTAAACATGTTGAAATACTATTAAGGATAAATTCTATATAGAATTCATGATCTATTTCATAAATTTCTCCATAATAGATTTCGGAACTGTCGTATATGTAAGTGTGAAACTGTTCTTTTTTAAACGTATTCGTCAAAGTATAATCATTAAGAATCTGTAAAAATTCCATAAGCCAATCATAAAATTCAGTTACAAAGATACTAAAATTTATGTCGGAGAAAATTGAAGTCGAGGAGAAGGCGTATCTATCTATGTGTGGCCGGAATGACACCGAGCTGAAGCATCATGATGAACAGATGCCCCAGCAGTCACATATTTGGTGTCACAATGGTTAGAGGAGATTTTCGCACTCAGTGAGCTCAGCATCGGTCATTGTGTAACCTCCAAGTGACCCTTCAGTGGCCTGAATGCAGATGTAGATCATAGATTCGGCCGATGTGCATTTGAGATTACGGGAACAATTTGTTGCCACGCGGATAACTGAGCCTTCAGCAATGTCAAACACTTCGTCGTTGACCTGGAATTTGCCTTCTCCACTGAGGATGATGTAGTTTTCCTCATTGGCCTTGTGGCTGTGGAAGAAAGGCACGGATGCTCCGGAGGGAAGCGACCCGAAAGAGATTTCACATGAGGTGGCTCCGGTAGAATCCTTTACGAATTGCTTGCCATCGAATCCATGGAGAGAGCCGACTGTTGCGTGGGCGAATTTATCGCCTTTGTTTAATACTTTCACTTCGTTCATCATCGTATATTTGTTTTGATTTTGAATTTATATTAACTTTGCAACCGGAAGTCGCTTTCATTTTGATAGTGCAAATATAATGCAAATAATCTCTCTAAGCAAGACGTTACTCAAAAGTAAGGCACTTACTTTCAGGTAACGATTTTTGATTATGAAGCCGTTACAGCTACAGGAAAATTTAGAAAAATTCACCCATATCGGTGAGTGTCCCATTCGCAACGTCGTTTCATGCTTCTCGGGCAAATGGCAGATGCTCGTTTTGTGTGTTCTTGCCGAGAATGAGACCACACGTTTCAGTGCCATCAGCAAGGCCATCCCCGACATTTCTCCCAAGGTATTGACTGATACATTGAAGAATCTTGAAAGAGACAAACTGGTGCTACGAAAACTTTATGCTGAAATTCCTCCGAGGGTGGAATATTCACTTACCGATCTGGGCCGGAGTCTGATTCCGGTGCTTGGCGGACTAATATCATGGTCGATCGAACATTTTGACGAGATAACCTCCCTAAGATGATAATCTGGAATCCCTGGCATGGATGCCATAAAGTCAGCGAGGGTTGCGAACATTGCTACATGTATTTTCTTGATGGCAAACGTGGTATAGACACCTCTCTTGTCACCCGAACAGCCGGTTTTGACCTCCCTTTGCGGCGCGACCGTCATGGTAATTATAAACTTAAGTCCGGCATGCAGCTGTATGTCGGGCTGTCAACTGATTTCTTTGTTGAGGAGGCAGACCATTGGCGTGAGGAAGCGTGGCGCATCATCAGGTCACGTTCTGACATTGCCTTCAGAATTCTTACAAAACGGGCCCGACGGATAGAGGAGTGCCTTCCCTCGGACTGGGGAGAGGGCTACGACAACGTGATGCTTTCAGTGACCTGCGAGAACCAACGAAGGGCAGATGAGCGCCTGGCGATTTTGCTTGACATTCCGGCTAAACACAAAGGCTTTATGGCCGCTCCTTTTATCGGGCCGATTGATGCTGACAGATATTTGGCATCCGGACAAATAGATGAGGTGCTATGCGGTGGCGAGAACTATGACGGTGCGCGTCCTTGTCATTACGAATGGGTAAAATCTTTGTCGGAACAATGTGCTCTTCACGATGTTACTTTCAATTTTATTGAAACAGGGACTGTTTTTGTAAAGTCCGGGAAAACATACCATATACCGTCAAAGCAGATCCAGAGTCAGCAAGCCTTCAAATCGAATCTGAGCCACTACAACAGAAAGCCTGTCTTCAATCTTAGCACCCTCAACAAGTCAATATTTGACGAAGAATGTTATCGTCCATCATTCCGTCCTCACTGTGCCACTTGCGGCTCTCGTCTAACCTGTAATGGTTGCTCTAACTGCGGCAACTGCAAAATGTAATTATTCAATCACACATGTGACCGATAAGTTCCGACAACATCAGTAATTTGTGTTGGATTTAGATGATTTGTGTTGTATAATATATTGAAATTCCGTTCGTTATATTAAGATGGAGATAAGGATGAAGAAAGATATAATGATACTTGCCGCGATGACGCCCTTGTTGACGGCGGAGCCATAGCCTCATTTTTGGCTCACTCCAACAGAATGGTCCGAACAGGTGGCAGACGAAGACTATGTTAAGCTCATATAGTTGACTGCAATATTATCGTAGTTTGGTTCCGGAATCGTCTTCATCATTCCATTTCACAGGAATATTATTGATATTTTCCATGTTTTATTCTCTGAGGCGATGACCCCCAAAAAACAAATTCGTAATCAGTCAGCCTGTATAGTGCCCGAAATTTTGTAACTTTGTAAATCAAAAAAATAACTTGGGCTAATTAGAAAAACAGTTGAAAACACCATCTGACACGAGGCCAAAAACGGACTTCTACACGCAGCAATAGGCTGTTGTAAAGTATCCTGAACGGGAAACTCATGTCAACTCTAACTTCACTCGATAAAATGTTGCTAAAAACAAGACGTATAATAGCGGTTTTCAGTATAATTGCCGTCACCTTGTTATTCCTTGACTTTACAGGGGGAGTTCAGACCTATTTAGGCTGGATGGCAAAAATCCAGTTCCTGCCTGCTCTGCTGGCGCTGAACCTATTTGTAATTGCCGGTCTTGTAATCTTGACTCTATTATTCGGGAGGCTATACTGCTCTGTGATATGCCCCCTTGGAATAATGCAGGACGGATTCGCCTGGTTAGGCAAAAGGTCGCACAAAAACCGCTACTCCTATTCGAAGGCAAAAAACATATTGCGCTACACTCTCCTCGCAGTCATGGTGATTGCTATAGTATTCGGCCTGAACTACATAGTGGTTCTCCTCGCTCCTTACAGCGCCTACGGACGAATAGCCCAAAGCCTTCTCGCGCCTGTATGGGCATGGGGAAACAATCTTCTGGCTTCGTGGGCTGAGGCTCACGAGAGCTATAGATTCTACACGGTTGATATCTGGCTGAGAGGAGGTGTGACTCTCGCAGTGGCGCTCTCCACGGTCATAATCCTCGGCATCCTTGCATGGCGCAACGGCCGAACATACTGCAATACTATCTGCCCCGTGGGGACTATCTTAGGCTTCCTATCCAAGTTTTCACTATTCAGACCCGTAATCGACACAGAGAAATGCAACGGATGCGGACTTTGTGCAAGAAACTGCAAGTCGGCATGTATCAACAGCAAAGCTCATGAGATAGACTATTCGCGCTGTGTGACCTGCTTCGACTGTATCACAAAATGCCGGCAGGGAGCCATCTCCTACACTCTAAGGCGGAGCGGGAAGATCGCGACACCGTCGGCGGCTGGCGTGAATGTCGACAAGTCAAGAAGAGGATTCATGACCATGACGGTGGCGGTCGCCGCTACTGCAGCTGTCCGCGCTCAGGAAAAGACCGTAGATGGTGGCCTTGCAGTGATTGAAGATAAAAAGATCCCGCTCAGGCATACTAAAATCGTGCCTCCCGGGGCTGTCAGTCTGCGTAACCTCCGGAGTCACTGCACAGCGTGTCAGCTCTGCGTATCGGCGTGTCCCAACAGTGTGCTCCGCCCCTCCACTGAGCTTGAGTCATTCATGCAGCCTGAGTCGAGCTACGAGCGCGGTTATTGCCGTCCGGAATGTACTAAATGCTCCGAAGTGTGTCCGGCAGGTGCCATCCTAAAGATCGACCGTGCCGAAAAATCGTCAATCCAGATAGGCCACGCCGTATGGGTTAAAGACAACTGTGTCCCCCTCACCGATGGCGTAGAGTGCGGCAACTGTGCCCGTCATTGCCCCGTCGGAGCGATACAGATGATTCCTTCAGACAAAGAAAACCCTGATTCGCCCAAAATCCCAGTTGTAAACGACGAACGATGCATTGGCTGCGGGGCATGTGAAAATCTATGTCCTTCCCGTCCCTTCAGCGCTATATATGTGGAAGGCCATCAGGTGCACAGGAGTATATAAAACAACAGATTTATACCGATGAAAAGCAAGAATATTGACCGCCGGGAATTTCTAAAACGCTTAGGGGTCAGCACGGCCGCCGTGTCGGCTGCTACTATAGTTGGCTGCGACTCAAGAAAAACCGAAATCGCCGGTGAGACAGCTACACTGACCGATATACCGACCGACAGCATGACCTATCGAGAAAATCCTACAACAGGCGACAAGGTCTCGATACTCGGCTACGGATGCATGCGGTGGCCTGAGCTCGAAGGTGGAGAAGAGGGCGCCGACAAGGAGCTTGACCAAGAGAGAATCAATGAGCTTGTGGACTATGCTATAGCTCATGGAGTCAACTACTTCGACACGTCGCCCGTCTATTGCAAAGGGCGCTCCGAGACCGCAACCGGCATAGCCCTGAGCAGGCACCCTCGAGATAAGTATTTTATTGCCACCAAACTCTCCAACTTTGCCCCACAGACCTGGAGCCGAGAGGAATCGATGAAAATGTATCATGACTCCTTCAAGAATCTTCAGGTAGACTATATCGACTATCTCCTCCTCCACGCGATCGGCATGGGCGACGACGGGATGGCAGCTTTCAATGGTCGGTATATCGACAACGGAATGCTCGACTATCTATTGAAGGAACGGGAGGCGGGTCGCATACGCAACCTTGGCTTCTCCTATCACGGCGATATAAAGGTGTTCGACTATCTGCTTGCCAACCACGACAAGTATAAGTGGGACTTCGTGCAGATACAGCTCAATTACCTTGACTGGAGTCACTCCAAGGAAATGAATCCCCGCAATACCAACGCTGAATATCTTTACAACGAACTGGCTAAGCGCAATATCCCGGCTGTGATAATGGAGCCGCTTCTCGGCGGACGCCTCTCCAACGTTCCGGACCATATCGTGTCGCGTCTTAAGCAGCAGGAGCCGGAGCGCAGTGTTGCCTCTTGGGCTTTCAGATATGCCGGTTCGATGCCGGACGTTCTGACAGTACTTTCAGGCATGACCTACATGGAACACCTTCAGGATAATCTGCGCTCATTCTGTCCGCTGAAACCGCTAAGCCACAGCGAAATCCAATTCCTCTACGATACGGCAGGCCTTATGGTGCAGTATCCGACCATCCCCTGCAACGACTGCAAGTATTGCATGCCATGTCCCTACGGCATCGACATACCCGCCATACTGCTTCACTACAATAAGTGTGTCAATCAGGGGAATGTGCCTGAAAGTCAGCAGGCCGAAAATTATCGCGAGGCTCGGCGCGCATTTCTCGTTGGCTACGACCGCAGTGTCCCGAAACTGCGTCAGGCCAACCACTGCATAGCGTGCAATCAGTGCGCCCCCCACTGTCCCCAATCCATAAAGATTCCGGCTGAACTCCGGAGAATAGACAATTTTGTCGAGGATCTCAAACAAGGCACCCTATGATCTGCGAACTAAAAAAGATACTCCATGAGGGTGGTCACTCCCTCGTGGTAGGCCGTGGAGAGGTCAGATGTTTTGACGGCTCCGGTGTCTCCGACCTCTATAAGATTCTTACCCATGAGCCGGACCTCCTGCAGGGGGCGGAAATAGCCGACAAAATCATTGGAAAAGGGGCAGCCGCCCTGATGATTCTCGGTGGTGCAAAAGAGGTTTATGCCGATGTGATAAGCCGCCCTGCCCTCTCTTTGCTGAGCGACGCTCATATTGAAGTCGAATATGCCAAAGTCGTTCCCAACATCATCAACCGTGCCGGGACAGGAATATGTCCGGTTGAAGAGTTATGCCTGGAATGTGCCACCCCCGAAGAATGTCTACCTCTGATTACTGAATTTTTAAACAGAAACACATATGCAAACAACACTAAGATTAGAATCACTTCCGTTCAATAACGTCAAGACTTATCTGACGGCTTTCCTCTTCATAATCGGGAATATACTGCTGCCTCAACTGTTTCATATTGTACCCCAAGGTGGAGTGACATGGCTACCTATCTACTTTTTCACCCTGATAGGAGCATATATGTATGGCTGGCGTGTAGGATTACTCACTGCCATCGCATCCCCGGTGATTAACAGTCTGATTTTCGGGATGCCTCCGGTAGCCGCTTTGCCCTCAATTTTAATCAAATCCATTCTTCTGGCTGTATTTGCCGGTTATACGGCTTATCGCTTCAAAAAAGTCTCGATAATCTTGTTGGCGGTAGTCGTCTTAGGATATCAGTTCTTTGGGACTCTTGCCGAATGGGCTATCAAAGGGGATTTCATTCTTGCCTGTCAGGACTTCCGCATCGGACTTCCCGGAATGCTCACACAAATTATTGGAGGGTATTTAGTAATAAAACTGCTGGTAAGAAAATCATCTCTTGTAGATTAGCTGGTGCCAGCGCACGGCTCTTTCATTTAACATTTAAATAATCGCATCATACCCTTACCCGATTCTGTGAGAGTCGGGTAATTTTTTTGCGGTATATGTCAGTTATTTACCTTTGGTTTGAAGATAAAAATTCATGATTCTTGGAATGAGATCTATATTAACAACATCCATTCCACTTCAGCCGTCATGCCATGATTTCACATTCCTGATAAACGCAGCGATATCCCCCCTATGAGTCACATCAATAGTGAAAGGAGGCAAATGATTACACTAATTAGATTTGCACCAAACAACCACCAAAAATTTGACTTGAACGGATATTTGAAGATCCATTTAAGTGCTAATAGTTCTACACAGGTATTGACAATAACGGTACATAGATAGTCGAGGATCCAATGAGATAGCTGGAAGGAGCCCCCACCAAACGGAAGTGTGAGTAGCTCCACTAATATTCCGCTGACGGGAATTAGGAGTAGCCCCAAAAGTGCTGATATGACATTGACAACAAACATAATCAATGCTGATTTTCCCCAGTTAGTTTTGAGGAATAAGTGTGCTGCAATGATTTCAATTATTAGTCCTATAAGTATTACGTACCATACATAATACTGTTGCACAATATATATTGACGGCCATATAAGATTTGCACTTGCTGTAAAAGGAAGTGTGAGGAATAATAAGGTTATAGTTATTTTATTTTCGTTTCGCATGATAAATTGGGTATGATATGTGAATTTGAGAATGATTGAAGATTCTAAATCGAAGCGCATAACTTTGATGTGAGAAAAACACCATCTCCTCTCTCCTTCTTGCGAGGGGATGCCCAAGCGGCGGGGGCGGCCTAAACTGCCCCCAAGAGCGGAGAGCAGCCGACATACTGGTAATACAAAATAAAAAAGGAGACCTGAGTTTCCCCGAGATTAACAAATTTTGTATTGCAATATGTACCATTAACTAACCTCGTAGCAAAGGTCGCAAATTTTCGCCTTACTGCAAAGAAAAACTCCAAGAAAGGAAATTGCCCTTATTGGGCAGAAAATTCCAAGAAAAGGAGGAAGACGTAAGGGTCAAGAGTCAAAAGGGATTGTTAATAAATCCCTAACACAAATTACCGATTTGCTACCAGTAATTTCGTTTTTGATTTTTAGGACTTAACTCAGCGCCATTTGCTTACGTTGTAATTTGAAAGTGTGAATTACGATAAATCGGAAACATGATTGAATACATCTTCGACATTTTGCGCAATAATCCTGTAATCCCGATCTTCCTGACTTTGGGGCTTGGATTCCGCATAGGACAATTGAAATATAAATCGTTTTCATTGGGTCCTGTTGCTGCTACCCTGATAATCGGTGTGATTATCGGACAGATTGGCATTGAGATTTCCCCGACTGTAAGAGCAGTGTTCTTCATGCTGTTTCTATTTACAATAGGTTATAGCGTAGGACCACAATTCTTCAGGTCTTTGCGTGGGCGCGGACTTCGACAAGTTGGTTTTGCGTTGCTTGAAGCTCTTGTATGCGCCGGTACAGTAATTGTCGCCGCCAAAATAATGGGCTATGACACCGGGACAGCCTGTGGGCTGTTTGCAGGTTCTCAAACTGC
>CAZUEY010000024.1:0-28109 GCA_964619395.1 uncultured Staphylococcus sp.
TTGACGTGCCTATCCCGAAGGATATTCACTTTCAGAACGAGGTGCAGGAAATTGACGTGCGTGAACAAGGTAGTATCAAATTCGCACGTACCGCAGGTGAAATCGACCGCGTTTTCATCAGTTTCATTTCAAGCTACCTCGGAGGCTTCGAAAATAAGAACAACCCGGCTGATAAACTCGCCGGATATCTGCTCGAAACTCTCGCAGACTTTTTCGGACTCTTTGATACCGACGCGAAAAAGGTTGTTCTATATCACGAAAACAAGCCCAGATTCGATCAGCTCATACGCGATGCGATTGCCAAATATCTTAAAATCAAAGAGGATAAGAAGAAAAAGGCTGCGGGTCGCGCTATGAAAGAATTTACTTGGGAGGTGCCCGAAGAACGGCTGTACGATGAAGAAACACATAAAATCGCACCCGCTGAAAATCATGCCCTCTTGCCTTTCGTGGAACTCATCAACAAGGCTTCAAAACCTGAAAAAGAATTTGCGATGTTCCTTGAAGAAAATTCGGACTCCATTGATTGGTGGTATAAGAACGGAGACAGTGGTCGTCAGCATTACGCAATCGGCTACGAGAGAGAAGACGGCACCAAGCATCCGTTCTACATTGATTTTGTTATCCGTCTGAAAAACGGCAAAATCTTCCTCTTTGACACCAAAAGCGCGGGTAGCGAACCGCTTACCGCACATCTCAAGCATAATGCCCTCATTGACTATATTGCAGAGGAAAATGACAAAGGTGCCAACATCGCCGGAGGCGGTGTGATACTCAAAAATGGCTTGAACTGGCTCTGGTCACGCTTCCATATCGACAATACTGTTGACCACGATGGTTGGGTGGCTTTCTATCCAAATACCGAGAACAGCAAATAATCCTTATATCATGGCAAAAGGAATAGATCAAAAATTCGTTCATTACGGCATACGCAAAGAAGACCTCGCCATGATTGAGACTATTTGCGAGAAGCACCATCGCCTTGACCTCGCTGTGGAGCGTATCTATCGCTCGGAGCCTTTCACATCCGACGAAGAACGTCTCGAACACCTTTTCAAACTCTACGCCAAAATGACCAAGAAATGAAAAATCTGTTTGAAATATTTATACCCATTGTTGATTATTGGACACTTTATGACAACAATCTTCAGACAAGACTGATAGCTGATAGTGAAAGTATCATAGACGAAGTATTATTTAATAAAATCAAAGAGAATTATGTCAGATAAGGATAAATTGGAACAGCGCAGTATCTTAGACAAGGCTCTAAAGGAGTCTTTCAAGAAAATGCTTGAATTGAAGAAGAAGTTAGGGCAACCGATAGTAACGAGTGACGGTGAGGGTAATCCTATCGTATTAACAGCCGAGGAAGCTGAAAAAATTATTTGCAATGACTAATCTTGTAGAGGTTCAATATGCCCAAACGGGCAAATCGAGTAATATTGACGAACTCGGTATGCGCCAAATGCAAGCAATGGTCTATGCTTAACGCGACCGTCAGCATTTGCTTGTAAAGGCACCACCGGCATCCGGCAAGAGCTCACTGAAGTGGTGCAGATTATCGGACGTTGCACGCGCGACTGCGAGGGGAAGACTCACGCTCAGTTCACAAACCTTATTCCATGCCCCGACACTACCCAAGACGATGTAGCAATGGCTGTAAACGACTTCCTGAAAGCCATCTCTGCATCGCTCTTTATGGATGACTCCAAAATGGAATAATCAAGGGTATGCCTATGGCCCCAGTATGCAGCAGTTAATAATCCTCTGATGTTATCATTGAGTGGAAGGAGTCATCGTTTAAAAATTCACTACATAGGTAATAAACATAATCTCATTGGGGCTCTTCTTCAAAAGATATTCTGCTTCAAATGCGGTATAGGGTTGGGGTGGGGCAATAAAGCGGGGGGATTTTGCGTTTTGCAACCGGGTTGCATTGTTTTATGTGTAACTTTGCTGCGAGATTTATCATTGGGGCTTTTCCGCGGCCGCTGAGGAGTGGTTTCCCATCGGGTTTTAACTCTGCGCGGGGCTCTTAATCATTTAATTTTCAAGATAATGGAATTACTTAATTCGCTTCTTTATATGCTCAACGAGATGTCGCCTTACATTCTCTTGGGTTTCTTCATAGCGGGTTTGATGCATGCGTTCATCTCTCAGCGTACTTTTACGCGCTACCTCTCCGGCACGGGCTGGAGGGCTTCGCTGAAGTCGGCTCTGATAGGTGTGCCTCTGCCGCTCTGCTCATGCGGTGTGCTCCCCACGGCCATCGGGATGCGTCGCAATGGTGCCTCGAGGGCGGCGAGCACTTCATTTCTTATCGCTACTCCTCAGACCGGAGTCGACAGCATAGCGGCTACCTGGTCGCTATTGGGCCCGGCGTTTGCTATAGTAAGACCTATCGCGGCGCTCGTCACTGCAATTTTTGGCGGTGTGGCCGTAGGAAGTTCTGAGAAGGGCGATAATATGGCCTCCTCGGGGTGTAACATCGCCGCTGAGGAGCAGCCTAAGGGTGTGGGGCGCAAGTTTCTCGCCGCGCTCCGCTATGGTTTTGTCGATCTTGTGGGGAGCATCGGTGGATGGCTCGTGGCAGGTCTTATCATTGCGGCGCTTATCACGGTTTATGTGCCTGTTGATTTCTTCGCTATTCTGGGGAAGAGCCCGATCCTCTCCATGATGGCGGTGCTGGTGATTGCAATTCCAATGTATGTATGCGCCACCGGCTCGATACCCATTGCGATGTCGCTTGTAGCGAAGGGGTTGTCGCCGGGTACAGCCCTGGTGCTTCTCATGGCCGGTCCGGCAGCTAATTTTGCCTCTTTCACGCTCATCTCGCGCGAGTTCGGTCGCAAATCAGCCACCATCTATCTCCTCTCTATCATTGTGGGGTCGGTGGTGTTCGGGCTTATCATAGACTATCTTCTCCCGCGCGACTGGTTTATGATCGACTCCATGACTGCGATGCACGCTCATCACCATTTCAGCCTCTTCTCTACCGGCTGCTCGGCAGTGCTGGTGGCCCTTCTCATATACACATTCATTAAACGACTTAATCACAAAGAAATAACAATCAACGAAATGACTAAAGAATATACTATCAAAGGGATGAACTGTCCCCACTGTCAGGCAGCTGTCACCAAAAGCATCGAGGGTGTGAAAGGTGTTGAAAATGTTGTTGTCAATCTCTCAACAGGGGTTGCCACTGTCAATGGCGAGCACAATGCGGATGAATTAGCAGCCGCAGTGCGCAGTGCCGGATTTGACATCCTCCTTTAACCTCCCCCTGACTGAATGGATCAGGGAGAGATCGATGCGCTCCTGACATCGAAAGATGTGCGCCCGACGGCCAATCGTATCTCAGTGATTCGCGAGCTTTCGCGAATCACCCGGCCTGTAAGTATCGCAGATCTGGAGCGGCTTCTTCATCCGATGGACAAGGCGAGCATCTTCCGTGTGCTCGAGCTTTTTGCGGAGAAGGGGCTCGTGCATACCATCGACGATGGGACCCGAGCGCTGAAATATGAGCTGTGTCGCCATGACCACCACCATGGTTATGGCGATCAGCATGTCCATTTCCATTGCGAAAAGTGTGGTGACACTTTCTGCTTTGACGAGATCGCGGTTCCGTCAATCGCTATTCCTGAAGGATTCGAGCCAAAAACAGTCAATTATATCCTCAAAGGTCTCTGCCCCAAATGCAGCAAAGGGTAAAGCGGGCGGGGTGGGGATAAACGCCGCATTTGCCGTGTGGAGCTATTGTTTTCGTGCTCAGTCTCTTGTATAGGTGAGGGTTTCTTAGTAAATTTGCAAATACATCAAAGGAACCAACTGAATAGATGCAGACATCGAGCGTGTAAATGGATGAAACACTCGCTCATAAATGAAGTAGTAACCGGCAAACGTGCCATTGAAATATCCTAAGGAATATGGAAAGAGAGGATTTGGAAATAATACTTTCAGATTTAGAAAGTGATCGCGTGGAGAAAACCACCTCTACCACCAACACTGACAAATTTGGTCAAGCTATCTGTGCATTTGCTAACGATCTTCCGAATCATAATCAGGCCGGATATCTAATAATTGGTTACGACGATAAGAAAAAATGTGTTGACAAAGATGTAAAAATTACCGATCAACTGCTACAGAATTTGGCAGCGATAAAGACTGATGGCAATCTTCAACCACAGGTAAGTCTATCTGTTGAGAAAGTATCGCTTGCGGACGGGGATGTTGCAGTAGTAACAGTGCAACCATGCCCTTTCACCCCTGTAAGGTACGAGGGACGTATATGGGTGCGTAATGGGCCTCGAAAATGCATTGCAAGTGAGGCTGATGAAAAACGCCTGCTTGAGAAACGAACGAGCCGGATGCTGACTTTCGATGCTTTGCCGTGTCTTGAAGCGACTATCGATGACATAGATTTGAGCGCATTCAAACAAATATATCTTCCAAAGGCTTTCCCAGAAGATGTTTTAAAAAAAGATAATCGCACGGTAGAGCAACAGATGCAGGCTTTGGGCTTTTTCAGCGTAAAATTTAATTGCCCTACTTACGCCGGAATAATTATGTTCGGGAATAATCCTGAGAGATTTATGCCCGGCTGCTATGTACAGTATGTAAGATTTGGAGGTAATGACAGAGCTGCAAAAACTCAAAGTGAGTATAAATTCTCAGGCAATTTGGTGAAAATACTTTCGCAACTTGACACATTCGTTGATGCATCCATCACCAATCGCCGTCCCGTCCCTGTCTCTGCTTTACGTGAAGATGTACGTACCGATTACCCACATTGGGCCACACGCGAGTTGCTTATGAATGCAGTATGTCATAGAGATTATGAGGGTAATGGGCCGGTGCAATTTTATCAATATGATGACCGTATAGAAATCATGAACCCAGGAGGCCTATACGGAATGGCAACTCCGGAAAATTTTCCATTCGTGAACGACTACCGTAACGGGATAGTCGCCGAGGGAATGAAGGTTCTTGGATTTGTGAACCGCTATAGCCGAGGAGTACAAACTGTTCAGGACGAACTAAAAGCAAACGGCAATGGCGAAGCAGAGTTTCAACTACATTTAGGCACCGCGTTTCTTGTTGTTGAGCATATATCCTCCTTTGCTGTATCGGAAGCAAATAAAGAAGCAAATAAAGAGGCGAATAAAGGAGCGAATAAAGGAGCGAATAAAGGAGCGAATAAAGGAGCAAATAAAGAGGCGAATAAAGAAGCGAATAAAGAAGCAAATAAAGAGGCAAATAAAGAAACGAATAAAGAAGCAAATAAAGAGGCGAATAAAGAAGCGAATAAAGAGGCGAATAAAGAGGCGAATAAAGAGATGTCCCTACGGTTACTGCTGGGAGCAATAAAAGAAAAGCCGTCAATTACATATAATGAGTTGATGTCGGTTCTGCATATTGGATATACTGCTGTTTATGAAAGAATAAAACTATTGAAAGGTCAAGGCGTACTCAAGAGAAAAGGAGGCTTGTATGGAGGAGAATGGGAAATAAACGAGGCTCTTTATTTGCAGCTCTATTCACGCCGTTGAGCAACTCTCTGTAAATCAGCGTGTTTTGTTTGCATAGAAAATCACACTCCCGAAAAATTGGCTTCGGGAGTTTAGGATCAGGTGGACTCTTAGAAGTTTTACCTCAACTCTATAGTATTAAGGGAATGACAATGTAAATTCTAAGAATGACTCTGTAAACGAATTGGCGGGAGTTAAGGGAGGGTGAATCTGGCGGCGGGGATGTAGGCGGCGGGGGCCGGGGGAAATTCTATTGCGGGGGCTAATTGCCATGTGCCTTGTGTGCCACGTGCCCGGAGGGTGAGGTCGAAGTGACTCAGGCCAATGCCAAGGTCGAGGAGAGAGGCTTCGCTTTTCTTGACGTAGTAGAACCAAACGGTATCGGCCTCTACCAACGCCCGCCACGGCTGGGCGTTTTTGGCTGACGGTGCCAGCCGCATCATTGCGAGAGCTTCAAAGAAGGGGTTGTCTTGAGCTACGGGTTGACCCCAGCGGGTTTGGCTGAAAAGTTGGTCGATGGGTTTGCGCGAGGCGCTCCGAGCTACGGCTCGAGTGATCTGCTCAAGGAGGCGGCGCTTTTGTGCCGGATATCCAACGGGCGAAATGATTTTGAGTGGTTGGCCGGCCGGGAATTCGGCTCCTCGGGCGAAGTCACCACCCTTGAATGTCAAGGCCATCCAGCATGTTCCGAGGCCAAGTTCTGTGGCGCGAAGCACCACTCGCTCCATGGCGTAGCCGGCGGCGAGGGGGGCTGTCTCATCATCGCTTATGCCCATGAGCAAAAACCATGAGGCTCCGGAAATGGTGCCATAGGTGCCGGGACTCATAGGTCCCTTGACAGGAAATTGTGAGATTTTGATTGTAAAGCCTCCACCAAAGGGAGTCTGCACCTCTGAGGCAAGTGCCCTGAGGTCTGCTATATCGCTCTGAGGGACAGGTCGCGAGGGGTCGAAGGTGCGCACCGATATGCGCTGCTTGATAATGTCTGAAAGATTCATGATTGTCTGCAGTTTGAGTTCTCAATCTGTCAAACAAGTTATCCTCTTGCAAAGTTTGGTTGACCTTACTGATGCGGAGCCTTGGCACCGGGCCCGGAGGCCGGAGCCGGGATGGAGGGTGACAATGACGGCGGGAGAAATCAACCTCCGAAGTTGTCGTAGTGGACTGATTCGGGGTCTACACCGAGGTCGTCGAGCATACGATTGACGGCTGCGCTCATCGGGCCGGGGCCACACATGTAGTACTCGATATCTTCGGGCTCGGGATGATCCTTGAGATAGGTCTCGTAGATGACCTGGTGGACAAATCCGGGGGTGTATTTCACTCCGGCAGCATCGGCAGCGGGGTCGGGACGGTCGAGAGCGAGATGGAATTTGAAGTTGGGGAAATCCTTTTCCAACTGCAGGAAATCATCGAGATAGAACACCTCGTTGAGTGCGCGGGCGCCGTAGAAATAGTTCATCACCCGGTCGCGGGTCTGGAGAGTTTTTGTCATCCACATAATCTGGGCGCGCAAAGGTGCCATTCCGGCGCCTCCACCAATCCACATCATCTCAGCCTTGGAGTCGACAATGGGATGGAAATCGCCGTAGGGGCCGCTCATGATCACCTTGTCGCCGGGCTTGAGGGTGAAGATATAGCTGGAAGCTATGCCGGGCATTACATCCTGGAAACCAACTTCAGGTTTCGGCTTGAAGGGTGGCGTGGCGATACGGACTGTCAGCATGAATCGGTCGCCCTCCTCGGGATAGTTGGCCATGGAGTAGGCGCGGACAGTGGTCTCGGTGTTCTTACATTTTAGGCCAAAAAGTCCGAACTTTTCCCACGACGGGAGATACTCCTCGCCTATGGAAGCCTTGTCGATATCCTTATCGTAGTCGATATCGAAGGTAGGGATCTTAATCTGAGAGTAGGAGCCGGGGATGAAGTCCATGTGGGCACCCTCGGGGAGTGCAACGATAAACTCCTTGATAAATGTGGCAACGTTCTTATTTGAAATCACTTCACACTCCCATTCCTTCACATCGAGAGCCGAGGCGGGGATCACAATGTCGCAATTCTCCTTAACCTTCACCTGGCAACCGAGGCGCCAGTGGTCCTGCTGCTGTTTGCGGGAGAAGTGGACCTTCTCGGTGGGGAGAATGTCGCCACCGCCTGAGATCACCTGACATTTGCACTGTCCGCAGCTACCTTTACCTCCACAGGCTGAGGGGAGGAAGATATTTTCATCGGCAAGAGTGGATAGGAGCGACTTTCCTGAGTCGGCCTCGACCACGGTGTCGGCATTGATTGTAATCTTAACTTTGCCCGAATGGACAAGATATTTCTTGGCGAGCAATAAGATCATCACCAGAAGCAGTGTGATGATGAGAAAGATGCTCACTCCTGAAAGTATCGTCAACATAGTGTGAAAGGGTTATCGGATATGGAAATGTAGATTTTTCTTTGGTGAGAGGAAGAGGGGGAGCGGCTCAGATTTTGATACCGAGGAAGCTCATGAAGGCAATGCCCATCAAGGCGGTGAGTATAAAGGTGATACCGACGCCACGGAGGGGCTTAGGGATATTGGAGTATTGGGCAAGCCGCTCGCGGATGGCGGCGATGGCGCTGATGGCGAGAAGCCAGCCGAGCCCCCAACCTCCACCGGCACATACGGCGGTCCACACGCTTGGGAAGTCGCGCTGTTGCATGAAGAGGGAGCCACCGAGGATGGCACAGTTGACGGCGATGAGTGGGAGGAAGATGCCGAGTTGGGAATAGAGCGCCGGGCTATACTTTTCAACTGCCATCTCGACGATCTGTGTCATTGAGGCAATGACGGCAATAAAAGTGATGAGCGATAGGAAGCTGAGGTTGACACTCTCAAACTCAGGGCCGAGCCAGCGGAGGGCACCTGCGCTGAGCACATAGGTCTGCAGCAGGTAGTTGACCGGGAGAGTCACCACGAGCATGAAGGTCACTGCTACGCCAAGCCCGAAAGCAGTCTTAACATTCTTCGAAACGGCTATGAATGAGCACATTCCGAGGAAGTAGGCAAAAATCATGTTGTCGATAAAGATCGACCGTATGAATATATTGAGATTTTCCACGTCAGTGTGTGTTTTTGATCTGTGAAAATTGCTGAAATATCTAATAAACTATAAGTGTCAATTCTTTGGAAGAGGGTCGAGATGGCGGGTCAATCCTCCTGAAGCTCCTTGTTGTAACTGCGTTGCACCCAGATGATGCATGCCACAAGGATAAGGGCCATGGGGGGGAGGATCATAAGGCCGTTGTTGACGTAGCCCGCTTCATAGAAGCTCTGCGGAATCACCTGATAGCCAAGGAGTGTTCCGCTGCCAAGCAATTCGCGGAAAAAGCCTACGATGACGAGGATTATGGCATAGCCGATACCGTTGCCTACTCCGTCGAGAAACGATGGCCATGGTTTGTTGGCCATGGCGAAGGCTTCGAGGCGCCCCATGAGGATACAGTTGGTGATGATAAGGCCAATAAACACCGAGAGCTGCTTGGAGGCATCGTAGGCGTAGGCTTTAAGCACCTGATCAACAATTACCACAAGCCCTGCCACCACCACGAGCTGCACAATGATTCGGATATTAGTGGGGATGGTGTTGCGGATAAGCGAGATGATGACATTGGCAAAAGCAAGCACAGCCACCACTGATATACCCATCACTATTGCCGGCTCGAGTTTGGCAGTTACGGCAAGCACAGAGCAGATGCCGAGGATCTGCACCACAACGGGATTGTTTTTTGAGAGAGGGTTGAAAAACACCTCTTTGTTGCTTATCTTTTCAGCCATAATGGTTACTTGTTAAGATTCTGAAGGAATTTCTTGTAGGGAGTAAGACAGTTTGAGAGCATGGCGCCAACACCTTTGGAAGTGATGGTGCCACCGGAGATGCCGTCGACATAATCCTCACCATCGAGGGGCTGCTGGCCTGCTTTGACAACGGCGATTGGGCGGAAGTGTCCATCCTTGAACACATTTTTCCCCTCAAACTGCTCGCAGAAAGCGGGTTTTTCAATCTCAGCTCCGAGGCCCGGAGTCTCACCCTGATGTGCGAAGTAGGCACCATAGATTGTAGATCCATTCTCGTTGAAGGCTACATAGCCCCATATAGGCCCCCAGAGACCGGCACCATAGACAGGGAGGATATATTTGCGGGAGCCGTCGGCGAGAGTGCAGACATAGACCGGGAGTTGGCGGGCATCAGGGGCGAGCTTGCACTGCATGGCCACATCCACGGCGAAAGCATCGACACCGGAGAGGGTCTCTCCGCGGTCGTTGACCACTAACTGCTCAGTGATGTAGCGGTCAAAATCCCGGGTCACCTGCCCCTTCTGAGGGGTAATGAGAGCGGCGGCGAGGATCTGGCTCATCTTGTCGGAGTTGATATTCTCCTGCTGTTTCGGAGCGAGCGCCAGCGATGTGGCTGCGAGCGCGGTGCCTACAATCACCACGAGGAGAATGATGTAGATTATGGTATATGTGTTGCTTTGCTTATTCATGATCGTTTGAGATAACCATTGAATTTATAGGATGTATTCTTTGTGGTGGGTAGGTCGGTTTCAAAGCGTCCGGCGGAGTCGCTTGAGACGGCGGTTGACATTGACCTGCACTACACAATAGTCAATCAGGGGAGCCAGGGCGTTGCCCAGGAGCACTGCAAGCATTGCACCTTCAGGGTAGCCATTGTTGTAGGTGCGGATAATGATAGCCATAGCGCCTACAAGGAAGCCATAGAAGTATTTACCCATATTGGTCCTGGCGGCAGTCACCGGATCGGTGGCCATGAACACGGCTGCAAATGCGAATCCACCGAAGAGGAGCTGGTCGAGAGGATTGAGGAATGAAGCAGGATAAGTGGGAGTGGCAAAGAGGTTTGCAATCCATCCCATTACCAATCCGCCGGCCACCACGCTGAGCATGATTCTCCACGAAGCAATGCCGGCTGCCAGGAGGAGGATTGCGCCGATACAGATTGCCAGAGTGGAGGTCTCACCGAAGGAGCCTGGTATGAGCCCGAGGAATGCATCCCATGCGCTGACCGGATTGCCTTGGAGGTTAAGGAGTTCGAGGTTGCCGCCGGTGAAAGTGGCGATCTGGCCGAGGGGAGTAGCACCTGAGAAGCCGTCAGGGAGATTGTAGCCGAGGCCAAAAATTGAGTGAGAGCAGACAAACACCTTGTCGCCGCTCATCTGCGCAGGATAGCCGAAGAAGAGGACAGCTCGGGTGACGAGGGCCACGTTGAAGACATTGTAGCCTGTGCCACCAAACACCTCTTTGACAAATATCACCGAGAAGGCGGTGGCGACGGCAAGCATCCAGAGCGGAGTCTCGATGGGGCAGATAAGTGGAATGAGGATACCGGTCACGAGAAAACCTTCCTGGATCTCCTCGTTGCGCCATTGAGCCACCACAAATTCGATCCCTAAGCCTACGATGTAGGCCACGGCGATGCGGGGAAGCACTGCGAGAAATCCGTAGGCCAGAAGTTGCCAGAAGGGGAACTCTACCGCGCCGGCTGCGAGCCAGTTCTGATAACCGGTATTATACATGCCGAAGAGCAGACAGGGCATCAGAGCGAGCACCACGATGATCATGACACGCTTTGAGTCGAGGCTATCGTGGATGTTTACACCTGAAGTAGAGGTGGTGTTGGGGGTAAAAAGGAAAGTCTCAAAGCCGTCGAACACACTACGGAAGGCATGGAGCTTCCCTTCAGGCTCGAAATTCGGCTTGATCTTGTCGAGATAATTTCTCAGGGCTTTCATTTATTCAATATATGATTCTTTGATTTCAATACTTATAGCTCCCGGAGGAGGGGATGCGGTGAGGGCACCGGCAAGAAGGTCACACTTCGGAACGCATGTAGTCAAGGCCTTCGCGTACGATCTTTTGCAGTTCCAGCTTTGAGGGGTCGACATATTCGGCGAGGGCGAAATCCTCGGGAGCCACCTCATAGATTCCGAGGGCTTCCATCCGGTCGATATCCTTGGCTATAATTGCTTTAATGAGATATTCAGGGAGGATGTCCATAGGCATCACCTTGTCATACTGGCCTGACATGATCATTGCACGACGTCCGCCGTTGATGCGAGCGTCAGGCGAGAATTTACGCCCGAGGAAGCGACCAATAAACGATGGGCTTACGCTCATCTTGGAGGGGCTCATCGAAGCCCATCCCATAAATTCGTCGGCATCATCGCCTTCAGGGATCACAGTTACCTGGCGGTATGGAAATCGCAGGAAGCCATCCTCGCCTACAGGGATGCCTGTGAGGAGGTTGCCCGATACCACTCTTTGGTGGCAACCGTCGGTCTTGAGGTTGCCTTCAATGAGGGTCTTCATCTCCACTCCGATAGTTGTGACAACCACCTGTGGATTCTCTACCTCACTGCCGGTCACGGCGACCCGGGTCGAGGAGTCGATTTCACCTTTAAGTATAAGGTGGCCGATGCGGGCTGCGGTAACTATGTCGAGTGTCCAGACTACCTCTCCCTTGTTGACAGGTTCGATGTTTGCAATCTGCACTCCGGCATTACCGGCAGGATGGAGCATTGGGAATTCCACCATCTCGGCTCCCTCGAAGTCAGGGAGGGTTGAGCCGGCGGCGACTCCTATATAAATATTTCCTTTAGTTAGCTTACGGAGAGCCTTGATAGCTGCTGCGATCTCCTGATGGCGTCCCTCAACGGCCGTCTCGAGTGAAAGGGCCAGCGGAGCGGTGTCCATCGCTGTAATCATAATGGAGCGGGGCTCTACACCCGGTTGTGGCACCACATCAAAGGGGCGCTGGCGCATGAGAGCCCAAAGACCGCTGCGGCAGAGAGCGTCGGTGAGAGCCGTAGCGTCGGCTTCAGCCAGAGAGTCGAACTTAATGGTTTCAAGAGTGTCGGCTTCGCTATCGGCCACCACTACTACCCGCTCAATCTTGCGGCGGGCACCGCGCACGATGGCCTCTATGCGACCCGCCAGGGGGCTCACAAGTTTTATAGCCTCATTGCTCTTATCGCGAAGCAGCGGTGTGCCACACGCCACGAGATCACCTTCCCCGACCTGAGGTTTGGGAATGAAACCGGGAAAATCGTCGGGCACGATGGCCACTCTCTTGACAGGCGCAGCGGCCACAACCGGCGCATCGGGACTAACTCCACCGGCAAGATTAAGATTCAAGCCTTTCTTCAGAGCGACAGTCTTTCTCATTCTCAGCAATATAGGTGTTGGTTATTCATCAATTTTGAAAGAGCTGCGGTGAGGAATCCGCAGTTTCAAGGCGCAAAGTTACACAAAAATTCTAAAAAATCATTAAAAACAACAGCACCTCGGCATTAAAAAGCTGCGTAGAGGTGCTACCGGGAATCGATCCGGGGACAGAAGGATTTTTCAGGACTCGAATATTCAGGACCGGAACCTTGATGGTCGGAGAGTATAAATTTTATATTTATTACTCGTAAAAATGCCTGTTCGTTTTTTATCGTTATTGGAAATCCTTCCATTTGGGAGGTATATGCAAATCAAAATCCGGAACAGTAAGATGGACAACATCCGGTAAGATGCACTGACGGAATCTACTTTCGTACTGTTTTAAATGAATTGGCTTGCTTGATGCCATTGATGCAAGATTACTTGAATACTGGTGGGGAGGAAAATAAACAATTACCTTATGCCCGGCTTCTGTAGCCAATTCGATAGCCGGAATCATATCGCTGTCTGCTGAGACCACTATGGCAAGGTCGCAATTATCCTGATAAGCGTCAGCGACTATCTGAGTGGCAATTCTAACATCTGTTTCCTTCTCCTCATAAGTATGGATTTTATTGCCACAGTTGAAGCAAGTAATCTCTTTCTTCAAATATTTGCCGAGAATCAATTTGAACTTCGGATTCTCCTTATTGGCTTGGAAGAATGCGTTCTGTCTGAGGCTTTGGTCAATATCGTCAACTCGTGCCGAGAAATACTTTACCGCCACAAGTTCTTGATTTGGACGCATGAACATTTCAAATAATTTGACAATGTCAAGCCAATAATATTTTTTCCAATTAGCATTTTTCTTCAGACCGTAGTAGAAGTTGAAGCCATCAATGTAAACGATTATTCTCTGTTTTTCCATAAAAAATAAGCCCACCTTAAGGGGTGGGCGAGCCTTAGTATTTTCCACCTAAGGGCGATAAGGTATCACAAAAGTACAAAATAGTTTCGTGTTTTACAAAATATCAACGAAAATATTTTTAAAGGCTGCTGGGCGGCTCGTTCATATAAATTACGTTGATTTTTCATTCATCTCAACTTACAGCATTTTCTCTATGCCATACCAACTTCCAATATTTTTTCAGAGCTGGAAGAAAATGAGGGTAAAAGAATGTAAGCGTTGAGATTGTGGTTATTAAGACCAAAGCCATAATGATTCTTCTTAAATGCAAGAACCATACAACACTTCGGCATCAAAAAATTATCTACCCACGGCGATTAAGTTTATGTTTTGGCAGATGATTTGCCCAAGGAGTTTTGATAAATGAGGGGAGAATAAAAAACCACCTCCGGGCAGGAGGTGATTTTTTATGTAATTATTCGAATTTTAGCGCTTTATATCGTTAGTGGATATAAGGCTCGAACGGGTGCTTAAAGGGAAGGGGATTACATCATGCCGCCCATGCCACCCATGCCGGGAGCGGGCATTGCGGGAGCAGGATTCTCTTCCTTCTTGTCGGCGATGACACACTCTGTAGTGAGGAACATGCCTGCGATAGAGGCAGCATTCTCAAGAGCAACGCGGGTCACCTTGGCGGGATCGATCACACCCGCTGCGAGGAGGTTCTCATACTCGCCGGTGCGGGCGTTGTAGCCGAAGTCGCCTGAGCCATCCTTGACTTTCTGAACTATTACGGCACCTTCCTGACCGGCATTTGCAACGATCTGACGGAGAGGTTCCTCGATGGCGCGAAGCACGATGTGGATACCGGTTGTCTCATCGTCGTTGTCGCCCTTGAGGTTCTCAAGGCTCTTGACGCAACGGATATAGGCCACACCACCGCCGGGCACGATACCCTCGGCGATAGCAGCGCGGGTGGCGCTGAGAGCGTCGTCGACGCGGTCTTTCTTCTCCTTCATCTCAACTTCAGAGGGAGCGCCGATATGAAGCACAGCCACGCCGCCTGCGAGTTTTGCCAGGCGTTCCTGGAGTTTCTCGCGGTCGTAGTCGCTTGTGGTCTGTTCGATCTGAGCCTTGATCTGAGCGACGCGTGCTGCGATGGCATCCTTGCTGCCTGCTCCATTAACGATGGTTGTGTTTTCTTTGTTGACAGTGATCTTCTCGGCACGGCCAAGCATGTCGGCAGTGGCCGATGAAAGCTGCATACCCTTCTCTTCGGAGATTACGGTGCCTCCGGTGAGCACTGCGATATCCTCGAGCATCTCCTTGCGGCGGTCGCCGAAGCCGGGAGCCTTGACGGCGCACACCTTGAGGGAGCCACGCAGACGGTTTACGACGAGAGTGGCAAGCGCTTCCTGATCGACATCCTCAGAGATGATGAGGAGGCCGCGGCCGCTCTGCGCGGTTGCTTCGAGCACGGGGAGAATATCCTTGATATTTGAGATTTTCTTGTCGTAGATGAGGATGTAGGGATTTTCCATCTCACATTCCATCTTCTCAGTGTTGGTTACAAAGTAGGGGGAGATGTAACCCCGGTCAAACTGCATACCCTCAACGATATCTACGGTAGTCTCAGTGCCTTTTGCTTCGTCGACGGTGATGACACCTTCCTTCTTAACCTTCTTCATAGCCTCGGCTATCAGGCGACCGATGGCCTCATCGTTGTTGGCAGAGATTCGGGCCACATCCTCGATCTTCTTGAAGTCATCGCCCACCTCTTGGCTCTGAGCCTTGATGCCTTCCACAACCACAGCCACAGCGCGGTCGATGCCGCGTTTGATATCCATGGGGTTGGCACCGGCAGCCACATTCTTGAGACCTACATTGATGATAGCCTGAGCAAGGACGGTTGCGGTGGTAGTGCCGTCGCCGGCATCGTCGCCTGTCTTTGAGGCCACTTCTTTGACGAGCTGAGCGCCCATATTCTGGAAGGGGTCTTCAAGTTCGATTTCGCGAGCCACACTAACACCATCTTTAGTGATGTGGGGAGCACCGAATTTCTTTTCAATGATCACATTGCGACCCTTAGGGCCGAGGGTCACTTTCACGGCATCGGCGAGAGCGTCGACACCTTTTTTGAGCTCTTCGCGAGCCTTGATATCAAATTTTATTTCTTTAGCCATAGTAATAGTGTGTTTTTATTATTTTTCGATAACAGCGAGGATGTCGCTCTGACGCATGATGAGATATTTGGTGCCTTCAAGCTCGATTTCGGTGCCGGCATATTTGCCGAAGAGCACGTCGTCGCCAGCCTTGACTACCATTTCCTCATCCTTGCTACCGTTGCCTGTAGCCACCACAGTGCCCTTGAGGGGCTTTTCCTTGGCGGTGTCAGGAATGATGATACCGGCCGCGGTCACTTCCTCGACCGGAGTGGGGCTAATCAGCACCCTGTCAGCTAATGGTTTGATATTCATAGTTTAAAAGTTTTGATTATTGATATTTTTGATGATTATACTACAGGATACAGCACAAACCGTGCCAAATAGCGGCTGTGGCAGAGATGACTGACAAATTGTCGGGGTCTGCCCTTTGCTGCCAACTTTCTAACACGATGCATGCCGCTAATGTTCACTCGCCATCCCTCTCGGGTAGAGCCGAAGCGATGGCCTTGCGCGAATCCTCCATGAGAGCCGCGAGATCGTGGCCTTCTGCGCCGGGTTGAATCGGACGATGGATAGTGAGCTTGATGTGACCCGGGATGGGGAGCTTTTTGAAGCGGGGGAGCACATCGAAGGCGCCATCGATGGTCAGTGGCACCACGGGGAGGCTGAACTCTACCGCCAGACGATAGGCGCCTTTCTTGAACTGTCGCATTTTGCCGGTCCAGGTGCGTGCTCCTTCGGGGAACACTACCAGCGACATCCCTCCGCTCAACTGCCGTTCTGCCTCCGACATGGTTCGACGCGTGGCTGAGGGGGAAGAGTTGTCGACGAAAATCTGTCCCGCCCATCCGCAGGCCCATCCCACGAAGGGGATCTTGCGGAGGCTCTGCTTCATCATCCAGCGGAAATTGTGACCGAGGTAGCCGTAGATGGTAAAGATGTCGTAAGCTCCCTGATGGTTTGCTACAAACACGTAGCTCACCTTAGGGTCGATATTCTCGCGGCCGGTCACAGTCACCTTCACAAAAGCAAGCCAGCAGAAGAGACGCGCCCAGAGCACCTCGGGATAGTAGCCCCACCAACGGCCGAAGCCCAGAGCCGAGCCTATCACGGTGATGACAGCCGTGAGAATCGTGGCCACCACTATCAGCGGACACATTATAAATATCTGATACAGGCGATAGAGGAAAATCATTTTGGGATGATAAAATGGTTAAATCGAAGTACAAAAATAACCATTTCCTCAAAAACATCAAAAACCAACCGCAATAAATCCGGCAATATATCCGGGGAAATAAATCAAGGGAAATAATCAAGTATTAAATAAGCATCAGGCGCAACGCCATTCGCTCAATATGTTTCTGAAGTTTCTCTTGTAATTCTACAGACAAGAAGGATGTCCTTATCACTTCGGCCCATTTAGGGAGAGCCTTTGTGAACTTGGTGAAAATATTTGAAATTGCTTTGTTGTCCATGCCGCTGTCACGCATCGCTTTTTCAAAGTCCTCTCGCTTTATTTTCTTTTTCTTGCCGTTCAGCGTCAGCGCAAGTTCCTCATCATCTTCGGGCATAACTATGGAAGTTGATAGCAGGTCGTAGGCCGGAGTGAGCATATAATTAGCCGCGGGCTTAAATAGCGAAAAATTTTTCAAGTGCATATCAGCGTTGCCCATGAGCCATGAAAATAACACAACCTCCCAAAAATTTGCAACATCCAACATCGGAGCCGAAGAGAATTGTTTTATCAGTTTTGCAGTACGCTCGTAGGAGCCTTTGTATTTATCCTCGGTCAATCGCTCTGAAAGCTGGCACATATCTTCCATCGCTATCTTCTCGCCATTTTTGGTGCGATCGATTCTTCGGGTTATATAACACAACTCTCCGTTGGCAAAGCGAATCAAAGAATGAGGCACGGTTTTAATGCCTACCGTCTCAGCCAGATGCATTACCAAGTCTTCATTCTCGGGTAGATCAGCGAATCGGTCAGCCTGAGGTTTTAGGATGAATCTTCCCCATAGTCCGACAATGGTAAACCGTTGGGGGTGCTCTTTAGTCCCCCTGGCTATATCCAGTGATAACTTAGCCTGTACTCCCGTAACGGTGGTGCTGGCGCTCACGATTTCCCTCGCAAGTTCTTTTATGTTATCCCGCGTATAAGGAAGTTCGGGCACCGAAGATGTTTCAAATATCTTTCGGGCACAGCTCTTATGGAAGTCCTTCTCATTATCCGAAAGCGGCTTATAGCAATAAAGACACTTATTCATTCGCAGCCTCCATTTCTATTTCCGGAATTATACTGATGTTCCCGATACAATCTTTGCAGCAGGCAAGTAGCAAAGAAAACCTGTCGCGAGCAGAAATTTTCCAACTGTGTTCGGCGATATCAAGAAGCCATCCTTCAGGAATCAATCCATCGAAGAATGGAAACAACACCTTATCCCTGTATGATTCTTTTCTCAATGGTAGGGTGATACTTATGGCTTCAGCCTTTTCTGAACCAAGATAATCGGCATCGTAGCGGAACTCATAGCCCAGATCGTCCTCCGTAAGTATTCCAGCTACCGTGGAATTGATAAAAACTTTTGCTCGTTTCATTATTCAATTTTTTTACCGGGAATCATTTCGTCGCCAAACAGGGCGAGCACCTGATTAACCTTGTCGAGTCTGAGGGTTTCTTTTCCTTGTTCCAATTCACGAACGAAGCGAAGACCAACTCCCGATTTTTGGGAGAGGTCAATCTGCGTAAGTCCATACTCCTTACGCTTTTCCTTGACATATTTACTTAGTTGAGTCATATAATATACCCTTTAGGGTGCAAAGATAATAAAATTTTAAAACACTACACCATTAAGGGTATAAAATTGTTGTATCAAATTTTAATTACACCCTATAAGGTGTAGTCTATCCTGCTATATCAAAAGATTAAACTGCTTAATCGGGGGATAGAACAGCCGTGACTCGTTGAGGATTGTTGTCATTTTTTGCCCAATAGGCTTTTGCGAATCCTGCAAAGGTGTATCGGAGAAATGTGGAGGTATTTGGCGATCTGAGCTTGAGGAATATCTTGCTCAATTTGCGGATGTTCCTTAATCAGTTCTTTGTAGCGCTCGGTTGGGGAGTTGGCACATAAATTATAATACCTTTGAAGTAACGAATTATAGGTTGATTCCATAAGTAACCTTCCATGTTCGGAATACTCCATATTCTCTGAAAAAAGGCGACACAATATCGTAGCATCAAAAATCCAGGCCTCACTTCTGCATCCGGCTACGAGATCGAAAACTGCGGGTTTATTGTAGATGCAGTTCGGATAATCCCCGCAAAGCGCATCCGGGAAGGCAAAACCTCCTATGGATGTTTGCCCCGACATTCCGACCATAGTGTAGATGAAATAACCTGACTTTACGAAGCCACAGATATTGGTGCACTCTCCTTTCCGACAGATATACTCCCCTTTTCTGTAAGTCGCAAGACTTCCGTGATTCATAATCAGGTCGTGCCAGAATTCGAGGTCAAGACCCTCGATGTGTGTATTGAAGTGCCGTTTCATTTTACAAAATTAGTGAATAATGTGAGATCCACCAATAGGAATCATCGACGGGTGCGTTCCGGCATAAACATTTGTTAATATTAGGCATTAGGCTTATCTCAACGGTATGAGATCCAATCTAAATTTTATATCTTTGTAGAAACATGAATTAATACAACTTGCATGTTATGAAACGAATACTTGTCTTCCTTACAATCCTTTTGATATGTCTGATTGCAGTTGCAAAAAATGATGCACGTGCAGACATATACTTTGTCAATGGTAACACGCTCGAGAATATCGAAATCAAACTCCCGGGCAGCTGGTATGAGAAGGTAGAATATTTTATTGACGGAAAGAAGAAGCATGTCCATGCCGATAGCATCGACCACATTTTGTTGTATCACGTAGATGTGCCGGAGAATAAAGTCTTTTTACGACGGAACCCGATCGGGTCGTATGATTTCAATAAAAACGAGATCAAGGATTTTAAGGCCAAGAACTGGCAGGTGCTTGAATCAGCCGGTGAGCATCTGACCTATTGGGTTTCATTCTGGAAAGTGAAGGTTGGAAAGGGTGGATTTTCGTTTAATATCGGTGCATATGAAGGAGCGCGTAGAACTCCCTACTACTTCCAAAAGCCGACAGATCCCATTGCTTTAAATATACCTTCAAATTTCTATAGGCCGGGTGCGACAAGAGACTGGCTGATACACTATCTCGCCGACGACCCTGAAATAGTGGAGCGCATATCAGAGAAAGGATATTTCAGCAAAAAACAGTCTGATTTCCTACGGCATGGCTCTGGCGCCAATCCATTTTACTATGAAGATATAGCAGTGGATTATAATCCGGTAAAACAGTAAGAGCCTGTTCCCTTACATAAGAAAAGCCCGCCTAAGCGAGCTTCCAGTGTGGAGCTGGAGGGAAATTAAAAATCTATCCAACTAAGTCTGACTTTCTTTCTGTTTAATGTAATTGCTAACGAATCTCTTTCAATATCTTGCAGGTCTGCTTTCCTCGTGCCAAAGTCAGTGAATAACAATCAAACAAAATTATTTTTAATAATCCAATAATAGAGGTAAATCTTGCTCAAGGGCAAAATTTACTGCCTGATATAGAATTGAGAAGGCACATTGCGCCAATTCTTCTGTCCGGAATTTATCACCTGGTTTTTTACTAAACAAAGAACCAAAAACAAGCTTATAATATTTTCGGTTGATAGGGAAATAGTATTTATCGTCCCTCCAAGAAAGAATAGTTGATTCATCAGCTTTCCAAGTCTTCCGATTAAGTTCTTCTAATTCTCCCTTTAGTAATCGTAGTGTAGATATATTTGCTTCATCTCCGTTTGGCAAATTAGTTACAAATATTGATTCTGACGGAATAGGTAACCAAAGAGTCACATCGGATAGTAGCGAAATATCGATTGACTGTTCCTTACTTTTCTTGAAAATCGGATCATCAAAAAAACGCCATCCGGTTTCAACATATTCAGGCAGAGGACAATTTTGTATATGACATGCCAAGAACAATAGCAACGCGCCAAAAGCCTCCCAATTTGGCTTGTCTGTGAAGTAATCTCGTTCATAAGTCTCTTCCCATAAAGGATGGGGCATCGGTTCGCCTGCTTGGGCGAAATTAGCGGCTAAATATTCCATCCAATGGCATATTGAATCATGGATCTCCATTATCTCCGCTTTATCTTCCACAGGTTTTATTTCATTACCAAGTCCATCTATCATTACGCTTTTTTGGCCATTAGCTTCAGCGATTTGTTGCGGTTTGTTTTTCCAGTTGTGGCTATAGTAACGGGTTAAAGTTCCGGAATAAATATCTAATCCCATGTGAATATTGTGTTAATGATTAATATATGAATAAATCTAAATTAGAGTTGTCGAGTTCAGATGGAACATTGCGGCTCTTCTCACGATCTGTATCGGTTTGGTAGGCAGGGATAATACTCGTCGAAACGATTACCATCACACAACTTTTGCTTTATTTCACAAAGATAACTATATATTTTCGAAATGGACTAATAAACGAGGGGAAATTTCTCTTATAATGCGCCTTATAAAGCGCTGGACCAGGCTAATAGTTTCTGTCGCTTCTATATGTTTATGTAATATCATCAGTAATAGAGGATGTAAGGGGTAGAAAAACACATAAAAAACTGATGATGCGTATATTGCACCATCAGCTTTGATAAAATGTAATCATTAAAAAAATAATTAAATGGTGGAGCTGGAGGGATTTGAACCGAACCCTACAAGTGTCGCAGTATCAATGAGATACAAACGCGTTTTTTATTTGTGTAACGAGTTAGTAACGAGTGTCTGACTGGCCTCTTCCCACATTCTCAACTACTCCGAAACACGTCCTAATCTTGTCGCAGAATTACAAAATTTTCTCCATCCTCACAAGTCTGAGGGTTCGTTTTAACAATTCTTTTCCAAACTGTTAAGTGCTCCTGGACTTCCTTCAAAACAATTCTGAATGTGTACCGAATCTTACCAGCTTGATGATGTCGGAGTCCTTATCCCACCATATCAGTAATGTATCGTTTTCCACATGACATTCCATGTGTCCACGATAATTGCCCGTCAGTGGATGAGGTTTGTTTTCCTCAGGTATAGGCAATTCATTTTGAAGCAAGCCAAGAATACCCTCCAATTTCTCGATAATCTTAGGCCGATTTTTATATCGTTTTAGATCCTTCTTAAACTGAGTGGTGATTTTCAGAGTCTTCATAGAGAATCAACGAAGTTGCGGAAGTTGGAGAGATCAAGCGTCTCTAAATTGTCAGATGTTTCAGCCTCCTTCATCGCAGATAAGGTTGTCTTATTCGGCTTTTCTGAAACAAAAGCGAGCAGTACACTCTCAACAAGATTGTTGAGACTGCGGTTATGTTTCTTTGCCTCTATCCGGAGACGTTTCAGCAGGTTATCACTTAATCGAAACGAGGTCTGCTTTCTTGTTACTGATGATGTATTCATAGTTATACCATTTTGTAGTGCAAAGATAGTGCATTTGTATAACATATTCAAATTTTGAATTGTTCAAATGCTGATCGCGTCAGATTATTTTGTTTTAAAACAGGAAGTCCGGTATTCACTGGGAGTTATTGATTTCTTCCGAATGAAAAACTTGCAGAAACTTGCCGAATCAGCGAATTCCAATTTAGTGGCGATATTTGCAATGGGTTCATCTGTGTCTCTCAACAAAAAAGAGGCTTCCATAATAAGAAATCTATCTATGTGATTTTTGACAGTTTGACCGGATATTTGCTTAACTATCCGGGATAAATATATCGATGACACAGCCAATGAGTCGGCATAAAACGCTATTTCATGTTCATTTAAAATTTTCGGTAACTAATTTCATAAACTTGAAGAAAATATCTACAGTATGTCTGGATAATTCAAAATCTGATTTGAGTCTTTATTTGCCTTCGGATTTATGGTGATAATGATTCTTGACGTGTTATTGGGTTAAAATATATAAGCAACCGAAATTTTCTACTGACCCTTTTTCGGTTTGATGTCGGTCCTTAATCGACACTTTAGGAAATTAAAAAACCGCAGATCTAATTGATAGTCTGCGGTTTTTTGAGAGCAAAGCACCCGAGGGCGATAAGTCTTCTTGAGTCCGAAGAAGTTCGGTAGTTCATGGTGGAGCTGGAGGGAGCCGAACCTTACGCTCCAAATATCGTGGTATCAAGGAGATACAAACGCGTTTTTTATTTATATAACGAGTTGGTAAGGATATTTTCTTCTTTCCTCCGGCAACCTCTCATTGCCGTTAAGCCCTTTGGCTTTGATAATGAAAAGTTACTAAATTTCAAGCAGCCTCACAAGTCCGAGGGTTCATTTTAACTTATCATTTATCCTGTTGCCCCAATTCTTTAACGCACGGCAAATGCCGGTTCAAGAATCTGCAAACCGAGGGCTGATTCAATCTTGAAGATTGTTTCTATACTTAGATTTTCTGAGCCTTTAAGCACTCGCGATATGTATTGCTGCGAACACCCCATGCGTTCTGCCACGGCTTTCTGTGTAATTCCCAACTCTTCCATCTTATCAAGCATCATCATGGCTATTTTTTGAGAATAACGCAGCCATTCCTTGTTCGCCTGACGTTCTACAGCCTTTTCTCTCCAACGGGATGGAGTTGAAGACTTGTAAGCAGATAATTTGTCTTGTAACTCTTTCATAGCCGATGTAATTAAAGTTCTGCAACCTTTAGCTCGCTGAAATTAAGTTTCAGCAATATATTCTATGAAACTCTCGTCGTCAATAATTTTCTCATCAAGGAGGAAATTCCTGACTCGTTCTATTTTGGCAAGTTCAGCGGCTGTATGTTCACGTTCCTGCATCGTTGCGGTAAGTTTGATAGCACCACCGGTAACTACATACACGCCTTTTGCCAGTTTGATGGCGTAGATTCTCAACCAAGACGACCGTCCTACCAGATTTTTCAGTCGAGCTTTCTCTTTACCCAACAAACACTCCGCGATACGACTATTACTCAATGGGCGGAATATTAAATCCAGATTAGCCTCAGGAGATATGTCCATCATAATAGCTTCAAGTTTTTCACTGTCATCAATAGTGCGGGTTATTGCATCATTGATATTAGTGATCTTGAAATAGCTTTCCAAGTCTTTTGAATTAGCCTTGAAAAAACTCCGCAGCCAAGCCACATCGTTCCATTGGTCAAATAGAGAATACAGGATGTTATCCTTATCTCCATCATATCTGACTGCCCAAAGCCGTCCATCTTCAGTTATATCGTCAAAAGTCATATCCTTAAGTTTTCTGCAAAGTTACGAAACTTTTATCATATATACAACTTATAGGTTGTGTTTGTTCGACGTTTTATAAATCAGAATGACTCTAAATTCATCAAAAGTACTTCAGGAGTTTGTCGAGACCTTCTCTATGTTTCTTAGGATTCTTTTCTTTCAGAGAAAGGATATTCTGAAGTTTCCACAGAACAGACGGATATTGACTAAGATCTCCGGCAGAGCATTTCTCCCAATCCGGGGATCCGTCTTCAAATGAAATCAGGAATTCCTGATCAGTCTCATCCAGCCCACTATTCACAACCTCAATCAGATTATTTCGGGAAGCTTTGTAGGCTGCGTATGCAAATGGCTCATCGGTCATACCTTCAAATTGATTTTCCAATGCCTCGGTTTGATTGATTGGATTGGGAGCCAGTGATTCCACTATTGGCTTATCGCTACCTAAAAGACAAAGCATGAAGCCGTCTTTGACCTTTGCAAACTCCTCATCGGTTATACCCCGACAATCAAACAAATCACGAGGATGCTGGCGACTGAGGGCAGCTGCTATTTTACCTCCGTAGAGTTGTGACCATGAGACGATATTGGCATAGCAGTTCATCCTGAACTCGTCCCTTGCTTTTTCGCATAATTGAATCGTTTCAGTGTTACCTAATATCACTCTCTTTGAATTTGGAGAGTTAAATCATGAAGAGTGTACTCCATTTGGTCAAGAAAAGCATTGATTTGCTTATTTTTAAGCGTACTGCCCTTTGCTCTGCCTTTAGTTGCCACCCATTGGGATGGCAGAACACTCTTACCCGTTGCAACTTCGGCTGCAAGTTTGCCGAATGTAACCCTTACAAAGATGGATGCTGTCCCATCCTTAAGGAGCTTTTTCCTTTTGATAAAGAATAAAATTGTTTCCATTACACTATGATTTTTTAAGTTATTTTCAATAGTGCAAAGGTCTTGATTATTAGCGGATTATCAAAGTGTAAAATGTTGAATATCAATGAAATATAATGAAGTCTGTTGGACTTTGGAACATGAAATATTCAAGTCCAACGGAAAGTCCAACTGATAACTTTCCTATATGTTCATTTCAATTCATTCTCTTGCATATAAGAAAATCCTGCAATTCAGCGAGTTGCAGGATTTTTCATTGTCTTTCATCAGACTTTAGTGGAGCTGGAGGGATTTGAACCCTCGTCCAAACGTGGAACTAATGAGCTTTCTACATGCTTATTCTCAACTTGGTTTTCGAGTTGCGGCAGGCAAGAGACCACCAACCACAGCCTTATCCTCTAAAGATCTCGGCGATTCTCGAGGCTTTCTTCGCCATATTTCCGATTTAACTGCACCACCGTGTCGATCCGTCTCGGAAAAAGGACAATCGGGTGATGTCTCGTTTCTGCAACTGTTGCAGAAATAAAGCTAATCTACTGTACTTCAATTAGGCAGCGAGAGCGTAGTTGTTTTCGCCATTTGAATTTTCGATGTCCCAGATTAAAGAGCGTAGCCATCATTGCTCTGCATGCTTACTCACCACCTCTACACGCTGTCAAAACCGGTCAGCCCCGAATGTGTTTTGGGAATGAGCGGAAAGTCGGCTCTGATAAGGGACTCGGCTAAAGTCCGCAGTCGGCACCTTATTTCCACTGCAAAATTATGAATTTTTTTCTGATTTTGCAAATTGAAATTTTAGAGGGTGGGGGAGCGCGTTTTGGTGAGAGGATTTGTTGTAGATGCGGGGGATGATTTGTAATTTTGGGGATAGATTTTTGTTGATAAGAATTTAATTGGAAAAATTTTTAAGATATGGGTTTGAAGTTTACACATGAGAATATCACTCGGCTGGGTGAGGATGAGGTGTTTGTGTTCGGTAGCAATCTCTATGGATCGCACGGGGGTGGGGCAGCCCGCATGGCTTATAAGTACTTTGGCGCCAAGATGGGGCAAGGTGTGGGTCTTCAGGGTCAGTCTTACGCTATCCCGACGATGCAGGGCGGCGTTGAGACGATTAAGCCTTACGTCGATGAGTTTATAGATTTTGCCCGAGGATGCGATCAGACAACTTTTCTTGTGACGCGGATAGGTTGCGGGATTGCAGGGTTTAGGGATGCTGAGATTGCTCCTCTTTTTGCTGAGGCTTTGGGGCTTTACAATGTGAGGCTTCCGCGGTCGTTTGCCGAGGTGATTGTTGGAATGGAGGAGAGTTATCTTCCCGATTGGATGGCGGGGTATTCATCCTTTGATATGATGGCCGATCTGCTCGTTGCGGCCAACAGGATGTTTCATTATGGCATAAGTGACAGGGAGGTGGCCCTCGATCGACTGAGGGAGAACCTCAATGGATTTTTGCGCATGATTCCCTTTGTGTGCGATTTCGATATTTTCTATGGCGGTGAGGATGCTGTGAGGGGTGAGTGGATAGATGAACGGCTTCGCGAAGCTGCGGGGAAGATGGAAATAGAGGGGCTGCTGAGGCGCCCGCTGCAACGGTATGGCCTGATGCTTGCAGCGGGGATGGCTCGTTGTGTTCTCTCTAAGGGGGAGGAAGAGGTGAAACCGGAAGTGCTGACGGCTAAGGTTCGGGAGGCGTTGAGTGTCCTATGGGCTGACGCGAATGAGCGGAGAGTGAGGAAGCATGAGGAGCGGGCATGGAGAGTGGTAGAAAAGGCTCTTTCGCAGAAGTGGGATAGCCTTTGCGAGCATGGACGGCTTGACGAGGGACGACTGATAGAGTTTTTCTCTGACCCTGAGCTTCGCAGGGATTGGGAGGCCGCGATGGATGTTGAGGCGCTGCTAAATCCCGGGTTGACCAACGCCCTTTAAGCGGCACCGTGACGGAGAAAAATCAGTGGCGCATACCGAGGATGATTCGGCAAGCGCCACTTATGGTAATAATTACAGTCAGCAATAAGTATAATAACTGTCTGCATAACTGCGATCGGGGATTCAGGTCAATCCTCATTTCAGTCTATTTAGAAGCCAAGCGATATTCTTTCCAAGATTTCGCATGGTTGCTACACCCTCCTCATCATTCAGCGCCTCGCCGGGCATTCTTCCGAAGGCGATGTTCCAGTAAGTAGAGCCGACTACGAACATCTCTTTATTGAGGAAAAAATGATTTATGCTGTCGAGAGCATTCATAGAGCCGGCGCGCCGGCCTACCACCAACCCGGCTCCGACCTTGTGAGTAAACAAGCCCGGATTTACATCGCTCACCACGCTTGCTCTTTCAAACAGGGCTTTTAGTGTCGCGGACACGTCTGCGCAATAAGTAGGAGTACCGATAATTATGCAATCTGCCGATATCATTTTCTCGAAGATCTTGCAGAAACTATCGTCGGTCCATACACAATTTCCTCGTCCTGCGCATGCGAAACATGCCCGGCAGGGACCAATTGTGGCTGATTCAAGATTAAGTGTTTCAATCTCAGTGTCGTTGGATAATTCCTTAACGACAATGTCAATCATATCGCCGGTATTGCTATGCTTACGGACACTACCATTTATTGCCAACAGTTTCATGTTTTTTTTATTTGAAGTCCTAATACCAGTCATGTTTTTCATTACGGTTCAGAGCCTCTATGCTCTCCATCTCATCGGCCGATAGCTCAAAGTCGAAGATTGAGATATTCTCCTCCATGTGGGCAGGATTGCTTGAGCCCGGGATGACGACAACGCCCCTTTGCAAATCCCATCTCAAAATCACCTGTGCCACGGACTTTCCATGTCGCTGTGCGATCTCCGCAAGCACCGGATCGCTGAGCAGTTCTTTCTGATGACCCCGGCCTCCAAGCGGATACCAAGCCTCGACAGCGATGCCGAGGGATTGAATATGCGGAACTACCTCTAAATCCTGGTAATAAGGATGAACTTCGTTCTGAACAAGCACCGGTTTGATGTCGACTTGCTTTATGAATTCGTCAATCTCCTTGATATAGAAGCAAGAGACACCAAGGGAGCGAATTTTACCCTCTTTGACAAATTTTT
>CAZUEY010000025.1:0-27920 GCA_964619395.1 uncultured Staphylococcus sp.
CCCTCCGAGATATGCGACCTCAGCGTTAACATATATTATGGGACAGGCTCTAATACTGGAGATAGATGAATGGGACGATATCGCTTTGGCGAACCTGAATTACCAAAATCACTATCAAAGCAAGCAGGATGGCCTGCAAAATGAGAGGTGATTTTATAAAGGATGTCTGCAGACGCTGTGCATAACGATCAGGGGTAAGATGAAGCAGATAGCCACCAACCATAAGAAGCACGATAGCGAGATAGCTCTCAATAAATTGCGGAGCAACGGAGGCATGAAAATCAAACAAAATCTGATGCCACATCATCCCTACATCTTCAAGCGACGGCGCTCTAAACAGCATGAAGGCAAATGCAATCACACAAAATGTCAGAACCATATTTATGGCTTTCACCCATTTGGGAGTGACAGGTTTGGTATTCATGACCACGACCTCGCCACTATCGGTCACGACTGTCTCGCTTACAGTAGCGGGAACCAATCTGCGATACATCTTGTGGACAACAAGTAAGCCGCCGTGAACACCACCCCAGATGACATACATCCAAGAAGCACCATGCCAGAGGCCGCCAATAACCATAGTGGCAAACTGGTTGAGATACATCCGTGCGCGTGAACATCTATTGCCACCCATGGGGATATAAAGATAGTCTCTCAGCCAGGTGGAGAGTGAGATATGCCAACGGCGCCAGAACTCCGTAGGATTCTGAGCCTTAAACGGTGCATTAAAGTTGTCTTTAAATCTATATCCCAACAACAGGGCCAACCCTATCGCTATATCGCTATACCCGGAAAAGTCGCAGTAGAGCTGCACGGTGAAACCGAAAGTGGCCATAAGATTTTCGAAACCACTATAGAGCGCAGGGTTGTCAAACACACGATCTACGAAATTACCGCTGATATAGTCAGCAATGACCACCTTTTTTATCAAGCCAAGGATAATCAGGTAGATACCTTCAGATGCCATGAGCCTCGTGGCAACAGGGTTGGCTTTTATCTGGGGCAGCATATCCTTGGCTCTGACCACAGGACCTGCGAGCAGAGGCGGAAAGAATGTGAGGAAGAAGAGATAGTCGAGGAAGTTTCTGCAGGCCTTCATCTCGCCACGATAGAGATCCACAATGTAGCTGATAGAGCGGAATGTAAAAAAAGAGATACCTGCCGGGAGCAGAAGACTCTCAACGCGGAAATCTACTACTGCGAAATTTGAAATTGTGTCGATGATAAGATTGAAATACTTGAAATAGACAAGCATCCCGATATTGACCACAACATTGATTGCCACTAACAACCGGCTCCAACCCTCAGAGTGTCTTTCAGCTGATCGGGCTTTATCCATAAGAAGCCCAAGAATATAGTCGCTGACGCATACTCCAAGGAGGATAAGGCAACTCATTCCACTGGCTTTATAGTAGAAGTAGAGCGAAAACAGTATTACAAAACACATTTTCAAAACTCTGATTCCCTTTATAAACCAATAGATCAAAAAAAAGCCGACGAAAAGGAGCAGGAACAGCCCCGTGTTGAACATCAAGGGCTGAGAGGCATCATATTTTAAAAGTGCGATTAGCTTATCGGTATCAATTTCCAGAGAGGAAAACCAAGCAGAGACCGAGCTAAACCACACTGTCAGTTTTGAAATGATAGTATCCAATTCTGATTAAAGAATTATAGTTAGATTATTGTGTGTAAAATAAAGGTTAGTCAACTTTCAATGCAAGGATTCGATGATTGCGTCATAGAGCAATCTACCTTCAAGACGGTAGCCTTGGCCTGTATGGTGCACGCGGTCCTTTGCAAAGAGATTGGAACTTATCCAGGAATTGCTTGCACCACGTCCTCCGGCCACTTCATACCAATCATAAACGGCAACGCCATTGTTTTTGCCATAATCAAGAATTGCTTGACGCAGAGGGGCGATATTGTTATTGACCGCATAGGAGCGACTTGTCTTGACAACAGTCTTATAGCGCGCCTTGCGCCCCTTTCGCGTTTTTACCTTCACGCGACTTTTCTTGCTTGTGGTGACGCTGCGATGACACTCCATAGGAGTTGTCAGGAGTATCAGTGCATTTGGATTGGCAAGCTTGATATTTTTCACGAGATTGTCGATGGCAACTGTGAACTGGAATGAATTAGCATTTCTGCCAAAAGCCTCGTTCGTGCCAAGCGAAATAATAACGAGGTCAGGCACAAGAGGGCTAATTCCGGCGCCAACGCTCCCTATTCTATTGTAGGAAGAATAAGTGGCGCCATTATTGCCAATAGCGTGGTAGAACACTCCGGGGCGGTCGCCGGACAGTGAAGCGCCATAGAGCGTAAGATCGCCTGCTGAATTAAATGAGATATTCACCTTAGTTGCAAGAGATGTCAGGATGATTTGAGTGTAGTCTCTCGAGGGGATGGCTCGGAATCGCAAAGGATTTCCATCACCATCAGTCACTGATTTCACTGTGAGTTTGCCATTATGAAATAGTGTGACCGAAGAGAAGGGATTGTAGTCATCTGACTCTGACGTTCCCACAGTGATTTCACTCGAGGAGGAAACAGGGCGGATAGAAGTTCCGGTGAAACCTACAGTCTGAGCCCAAGAGGGATTCATGAGCTTAACCGAGTTCCAGGAATTGCGACTCTGGAAAATATAGTCGGATGGTTGATTAGTGGCACACATCTTCAAGGGGGTGATGAGGCCGCGTCCGGCATTACCGAAATCGTATTGAAGCAGTTCGCGAAGAGTCCCGGTATTGATGTCGGCCTGCACATGAGAGTCTCCAATATGAACTATAGAGACCGGGCGCTTCTTACTACCCTGAAAAGCTCTGCGGAGTTTAGACCAATCAGCACCATTGTAGATTATATGATTAGCTCCCTTCTTGATAAACGAAGGTATAGGAATATCGATATCGTCAGCCCCGTCAGGAATCTCAACAGGGTTTTCTCTTATGGCTCGGTCATGTTCCTCATCATCGCCACTGATTTCTACACTTTCCTCATCAGGTTCAATGGATTGAGCCGTCACCGCAAAGGGGACAGACAGAAGCGCAACCGGGAATATTATTTTATAAACTAACTTCATTTCAAACTAAATTGTACAGAATTAAATAATTCTTGCGCAAGACGCGCTCCACCCTTATGGGTTAGATGGATGTAGTCTTTATTGATCAAGCCGGAAGCTGACCATGAGACGACGGCTCCTTCGCCACCCATAGCTTCGCGAGTATCCCAAAAGAGACAATGAGCCCTTCGGGCGGCATCTCGCTGAGCAGATATCATGTATTGCGCCGCGGTCATCGACTTAACCTGCGAACCACTCTTCTCTCCTCTATCCCCCACACCGAGTAGTAGGATATCGGCGGCCGGATAGCAATTACGAATATGATTTATCACATCTACCATCCTCGAAGAATAGATAGAGTAATCCTTCTGCTTAGCGCTCATCGCGTTGATGCCAAACTCAAGAATGATCAGGTCATAATTTATGTACTGAGCCATCTGGCGACATAGCGAAGAGTTGACTCGCGAAAGAGTGATGCCGGAAAAACCACGGGACGACATACAGTCGACACTGACACCCGAGGTTGCGTCAAGCCATACACCCAGACCTATCAGGGATTTGGTAGATGTCTTTAAAGCAAACTTCGAGATTTCTTCTGCGACCTCTATACATTGAACGGACTCAGAAGGGGAAATATTGCGTTCTTCCCACTCTGAATCACCTGTTTTAACACTCACCGAACCACCCTCGGGTGCTATGAAGAGGAATCGAGAGCGTGACCACGAGCCGGTGTGGCTGAAGGAAGAGGTTCCGGCATAAGTAGAGGTAGCCTCACCTGTGGGGACAGCATATTGCTCTGCAATGTCAAGATACTTGTTTTCAGCCTTTTTATTTGCCATAAAGGTTTTCCAACCGGTTCCACCCTGTTTCACAGACTTACGGAATCCGGGGAAATCAGTGTGCATATTAACAAAACCTACACCCTGACCGCCATAGGCGTTCTGCATCAGTTCACGAAAATCCTGTGAGAAGATATCACCCTCGATGTAGCTGTCGCCAACGAAAGCGATGCGAGCCAACTTCCCGGATGCCAAAGCTGATCTCAGATGCGACAATCCGGCTGAGTTTGCCGTATAGTCCTCAATCATCACCAAATCCCCTACTCTTGAGGGTTTAACCGGCGAGACAATAGTGTCGATCTTTTCTATAGAATCGGTTACGTTTACAGGATTTTTTTGCAATTTCATCCCGCTTTGAGCCTTTAGAAGTTCCGGGTCGATATCCTCGTTGCTTTCAGACGAGACATCGTTGATCGAATCGACCTTCTCCATTACAATATCGCTCAGAAGCGAAAAATCTTTTAAACGTCCATCTGACCAACGGGAAAGTGGAAGTTGTGATGCGATCACAATCAAAATGAATGCGATGAGTATGACGATAAATGGAGTGGAACTTTTAATCTTCATTTCAACTAAAAAAGAATTATTTGATTCAATTTTCAGTTTATATCACTAATGAATCCGTCCAGGGTAAGAAGTGGTAATCCTCACACGATGCTGCTGTAAGCTCTGTGCCTTTTTCTTGTGTGCCCCTTGAAAGAATCTTTGCGAGCGCAACTCCTTTTGATTCCGTCTCGAGCCATTCGGCCTCTTCTTCAGACTGAGGGAGTATACCACCGCCTGTAAACAGGTTGACAAGGAGACCGGTGCGGCCATTTATCCCGGCAGGTTCTATGAAAATCGATCTAAGAGTTACGTAAGCTTTTAGAGTATCGGCTTCCCTGACACCAATAAAACCTCCATAGCAATAGCGAGAGTGAGTTTCGGCTCTTTCAATCATCTTGCGGGCGGACTCTACCGGGAAGCCACATACGGCAGGCGTAGGGCTTAGTCTTCTCAGCAGTTCTATAGGGTCGCATACACCTTCTGCAGATATCGGGGTAAAAAGATGAGAGAGTGTGATGAAAGATTTCTCCCCTCTTTCACCAACATTTACTTTCAGGCCAAAAGAGTTGAGGCTATCAACTATATAATCGACCACCATCTCATGCTCAAGAGAATTCTTTTCATCCCAAGGCCCCTCCTCATCGCTTTTGCGTGTGCCGGCTAAAGCAATAGTCCTGAAAGATGTGCCTCTTTCCATATCAAGAAGCAGCTCCGGGGAGCCCCCAAGCCAAACACCAGTCTGAGGGGTGGAGACAAGGAAGCGAAAGGTTGAGGGACAAAGCGAAAAATACTCTTCAAGAATTTCTTTTAGCTTTTTATCTGTGAAAAAGACCCTGTTGCGGGAAAGCACTGTTTTGCCTCCGGTCTCTGCCAGCCCTTCTTGTATCATTTTGAATCCTAAATGATAATCCTTACGGGTGGTAGGCTTCGTTGACGGGTGAATAGCAGGAGCGGTTGGTGATATTTCGGTCGTAGGGAGCGATGCAATGTAGTAAAGAGTTGCCTCACGGTCAAGTATAAATGGCACCGTAGCAGCAAATTTTTCCTTATCACCATAGAAACTGATGAAAAAGCAATCTCCCTCAGGGAGCAGTGCAGGGTCATTATTTCTAAACTCCTCTCCTTGGTCACTCAACGGAGATGCGGCAAACTGAAAAGATTCACTTCCCGGAAGAGAAAAAAGAGCAAACGGAATGCCCTTGGTTAAGCACCCTGAAATAAGTTCTACTGTTTGCTTGTCGAATTTCATACCACAAAAGAGCGTGATTTTCACTCTACTATTTCACCTATCAATTCAAAGGGCAATGCAGAGGTGATGCGGACATTGTAGAACTCACCTTTTTTCAGGTGCTTACTCTTCTTTATCAGAACCTCCGGGTCAACTTCAGGAGAGTCGAATTCAGTTCGCCCGACGAAGTAATCATCCTCTTCGCGATCAATAATTACCTTGAATGTCTTACCAACCTTCTCCTGTTGGATCTCGGAGGAGATCTCCTCCTGCAGAGCCATGAGTTGGTTAAGACGGGAGTCTTTGACATCCTGAGGAGTGGAATCCTCAAAATGGAGTGCGCCGTAGGTATCCTCCTCCTCGCAATAGGCAAATGCCCCCATGCGCTCGAAACGCTGCTCTTTGACAAAGTCGAGGAGGCGGGAAAATTCTTTGTCGTCTTCACCCGGGAAACCTACCATCAGGGTGGTACGGAGATGTATTCCAGGGACCTTCTCCCTTATAGTTTTGAGAAGTTGGCGTGTCTCAGAGGCTGAGATATGGCGACGCATATTTTCAAGCACCTTATCGGAAGAGTGCTGCAGTGCAATGTCGAGATATTTGCATACATTGCTCCTCGACGCCATCACATCGAGAAGATCCAGAGGGAAATCCTTAGGATAGGCATAATGAAGACGAATCCATTCTACCCCATCTACGGCGGAAATAGCATCTATCAGTTTTGCTATCTCAACCTTCCCATAGATATCCTTGCCATAATTAGTGAGATCCTGAGCAATAATGTTGAACTCCTTCACACCTCTTGAAACAAGCAACTTAACCTCGTCTACAATCTCCTCGATAGAACGGGAACGATATCGTCCGGTTATAAGAGGTATAGCGCAGAATGAGCAGAAGCGGTTACACCCTTCGGCAATTTTCAGATAGGCATGATGGGCAGGTGTAGTGATGACCCTATCGAAAGGAGCGGTTGCCGGCGACTGATGGGCAAGATCTTTTGCTATTGAAACCCAATCGGTCTTTCCATACCAGGAGTCAACCTCTGATATTTCAGCAGGCAGGATGTCGCGATAACGTTCCGACAGGCAACCCATCACGATGAGGGAATCAATCTTTCCCTCCTGCTTGGCTTGAGCCCAGCTGAGGATTTCGTTCACGGATTCCTCTTTAGCATCGCCTATGAAGCCACAGGTATTTATAATAACCACTCTCCTACCCTTACCGGAGGAAAAATCCTCTGAAAAGGAGTCGGTGACATCATAACCCACATCGGAAAGCATCTTCATCAGCCTTTCGGAATCTACAAGATTCTTAGAACAACCGAGAGATACAACCAAAGCTCTGTTGCTATTCATTACTTACCGAAAAGCGAGTTTACAAATTCTCTCTTATGGAACACCTGAAGGTCATCAATACCTTCACCCAGTCCAATATATTTCACAGGGATTTTAAATTGATCGCTTATGCCAATAACGACACCACCTTTGGCAGTGCCATCGAGCTTGGTGATGGCAAGTTCATTGATCTGAGTGGCTGCAAGAAAGTTTTTGGCTTGCTCAAAAGCATTATTACCGGTGGAACCATCCAACACAAGGAGAACCTCATGAGGAGCGTCGGGTACCAGTTTTTTCATCACATTCTTTACCTTGGAGAGCTCAGCCATCAGACCCTTATTGTTGTGGAGTCGACCTGCCGTGTCGATAATCACCACGTCAGCATTATTGGCCATAGCACTCTGAAGAGTGTCGAATGCCACCGAGGCAGGGTCAGAGCCCATTTTCTGCTTTATTACAGGGATGTCTGAACGACGGCCCCACTCTTCAAGCTGCTCGATGGAAGCTGCGCGGAAAGTATCGGCAGCACCGAGCACGACCTTGTTGCCGGCCTTCTTAAACTGAGCCGCCATCTTGCCAATTGTAGTTGTCTTACCAACTCCATTGACGCCAACCACCATAATTACATGAGGCTTATGGGACGCAGGGATTGTAAAGTCATCATTAGAGCTCTCTTCACTATTCTCTACCAACATGTCGGCAATCTCTTCGCAGAGCAACTGATTGAGTTCAGAAGAGCCGACATATTTGTCGCGAGCCACTCTCTTCTGAATGCGATCGATGATGCGAAGAGTGGTGTCGACACCTACATCGGAGGTAATAAAAACTTCCTCAAGGTTGTCAAGGACTTCATCGTCGATGGTCGACTTTCCGGCAATAGCATGTGAAAGCCTCTCAAAGAGACCTTTCTGTGTTTTCTCCAGCCCTTTGCCCAAAGTTTCCTTTTTCTCCTTAGAAAAGAATTTAAATAAGCCCATAGCGGTTATATGTTTACTATATTATTATAAGAATATGATTTTTGCGATTTCAAAACATTTCTTTATCTCCTTAAATATCAGACGTTTAAAGAGATTAACGAGAATACCTTGAAATAGAGTGCAAAATTAGCCAATTTTTTTGGAATCAACAATTTAAAATTTCAGCAATATGAAGGGAGAAAAGTTGAAATATTACATGGAGGCATTACTTTGGATTATTTACGGAAATTTCCGGGAAAAGGTTCAGCCCGCGGGTGAACGAAAGATCACCGCACGGGCTGAATAGAATTATCAAGCAGAAATGATCAAACTGCAGTCATTTCTATTTAAGAAGCGAACTTAGGCTTAACGCTGAACGCGACCGTTTGCGCTACCACCTGCGAGAGCCTTAACCTCTTCAACAGTGACAAGGTTGAAGTCGCCGGGGATAGTCTGCTTGAGAGCAGAAGCAGCAACAGCAAACTCGAGAGCCTCGCCCTGGGTAGGCATAGTGAGGAGACCATAGATGATACCACCGGAGAAAGAGTCGCCACCACCTACGCGGTCAACGATAGGATTGATGTCGTAACGCTTAGACTCGTAGAATTCCTTGCCATCATAGATCATTGCCTTCCAGCCATTGTGGGTAGCTGAGTAAGATTCGCGGAGAGTAGAGATCACATACTTGAAGTCGAATTCCTTGGCCATAGCCATGAAGATACCCTTGTAGCCTTCAGCATTTGTTTCGCCACCTTCCACGTCAGCGTCAGGCTTGAAGCCAAGGCAGAGTTCAGCGTCTTCCTCGTTGCCGATGCAGACGTCAACATATTTCATGAGGGGGCGCATGATAGACTGAGCTTTCTCCTTAGTCCAAAGTTTTTTGCGGAAGTTGAGGTCGACAGAAACAGTGACACCGTGGCGCTTGGCAGCTTCACAAGCAAGACGAGTGAGTTCAGCAGCTTTGTCGCTGATAGCGGGAGTGATACCGCTCCAGTGGAACCAGCTTGCACCTTCCATGATAGCATCGAAGTCGAAATCTTCAGGATCAGCCTCGGCAATAGCAGAGTTTGCGCGGTCATAGATAACCTTGGAGGGACGCATGGAAGCACCGGTCTCGCAGTAGTAGATACCAACGCGTTCGCCACCGCGAGCCACGTGTTCAGTGTGGACACCATAGCGACGGAGAGCATTGAGTGCAGCCTGGCCAATTTCATGCTTGGGGAGTTTAGACACGAAGTAAGCATCAAGGCCATAGTTAGCACAGCTTACAGCCACATTGGCTTCACCACCACCCCAGATGACGTCGAAATTGTCGACTTCTACAAAGCGATAGTTTCCCTTGGGAGAAAGGCGGAGCATAATCTCGCCTAAAGTTACAACTTTCATAATTAATTATGGTATTTAAAAATAGGTAAATAAATATTTTGTTCTTATAAAGTTATCTGACTTTATTCCAGACGGGTGTTACTGATAATTTTCTCGAAAGCATCCGACATCGACTTGGCTGCTTTGCGCCCATCGCCCATTGCGAGAATCACCGTCGAAGCGCCACGGACAATGTCGCCTCCGGCATATATCTCAGGAGAGGATGACTTCATAGAAGATGAGTCTACGATAATCTTGCCATGACGGGAGAGGTCGACATCCGGGAGGGACACCGGAGGATTAGGAAGGAAGCCGATGCATAGCACCGCAATATCGACGTCGATATCGATGGTATCACCCTCAACGGCAACCGGAGAGCGACGTCCTGATTCATCAGGTTCGCCCAGCTCCATACGTTGAAGTCTTACAGCGCGCAATATGCCATTTTCATCGGCGAGATACTCAATGGGATTGTGGAGGGTCAGGAATTCTACTCCTTCTTCCTTTGCATGACGCACCTCTTCAGCACGAGCAGGGATTTCATCTTCACCTCTTCGGTAGATAATCATAGCCTTTTCAGCGCCGAAGCGTAGTGCGGCTCTGACAGCATCCATCGCAGTATTTCCTGCACCGATGACGGCCACACGCTTACGATGAAGATTTCCGGCGGTCTGTCCATAGATACGCTGCTGAGAAAGATTGATGCGGATAAGGTATTCATTGGCAGTCATGACGCCGGGGAGATTCTCGCCGGGGATACCCATAAAGCGCGGTTTTCCGGCACCGGTAGCGACATAGATACCTTTGAAGCCGAGCGCTTGAAGTTCATCATAGGATATTGTCTTGCCTACGAAAGCATTCTTGACAAACTTGACACCTAATTCTGACAACTTTATGATTTCAGCATCAACTACAGCGTTGGGGAGGCAGAACTCCGGTATACCATATTTCAGCACACCGCCAAATTTGTCGAGTGCCTCAAAGATTGTCACATCATAACCCCTCTTTGCCATATCTCCGGCAAACGCAAGCCCGGAGGGACCTGAACCTACCACAGCGATCTTGATTGAAGATAGAAGTGATGGGATAACAGTAGCCGGAGTGTCGGTCGGAACCGGTCTGTCAGCCTTATTGATAGACTCGATCTCACGGTTGAAATCAGCGACAAATCTTTCGAGGTCGCCAATAGCCACGGGAGGTTTCTTCATCTTGTTGTAGATGCAACCGGCCTCACACTGCTTCTCCTGGGGGCAAACACGACCACAGACGGCCGGTAGCACTGTAGTTAGAGAGAGCACTTTCAGAGCCTCAGAAAATTGCCGGCGTTCAATATTCTTGATAAAGGAAGGGATCTGATTAGCAACCGGACACCCTTTGATACAACCGGCGTCAGGACAGTCGAGACACCTTCTCGCCTCAAGCACAGCCTGCTCAATTGAAAGGCCTTGATTCACCTCATCCATACAATGAATTCTATATGAAGTGGGAATCTCCGGCATAACAACTCTGGGGAGTGAGGTGCGATGCTTCGTAGAGAATCTTTCACGAAGCTCCTTGCGCCAAGGTGCATCTCTGTTAATGAGTTCTTCCTCTTTCATACGAAGTCACGTTGACGGTTTTGTAACTGTTCGAAATCTACAAGATGGGCATCAAAAGCGGGGCCGTCGATGCAAGTGAGTTTGCGTTTACCATCAACCATCACACGGCATATACCACAGATACCAACACCATCGAGCATAATCATATTGAGGATGCAAGATGTGGGGACTGCACTACGACGAGTGCAATCCGCGAGTTGCTTTAGCATCGGTGTCGGACCGGTCATGACAACGAGGTCAACCGACTCTTCCGCTACAATCTGAGACAGAAGCGTCTCCGACTCATTGACATTTGACGAGTGGTAAATCACATCACTAAAAGGCTCGACATTTGCACGAAGGCAAGAAGTCTGCGAAGAAAATTCCGATAGAATTGTGATAACTCTGTTGCCGGCTTCCTTCATAGCTTTGATTACCGGGATAACAGGGACAAATCCAAGTCCGTCGCCACAGCATACGACAGTACCATAATGCTTCACATCAAAAGCTTGCCCCAGAGGACCGAGGATATCCCCTATCTCATAACCGACATGCAGCGAATCAATGAGATCTGTCAGCTTTTCACCTTTGTGAATGATAATGGTGAAAGTACCATCCTCAACAGAAGCGTCGACAATGGTAAATGGTATTCGAGGACAGTCAGGAGTGAACCTAATCATCACAAAATGCCCCACACGGGCAGAGCGGGCAATAGAGGGATGCTCTATCACCACCTCAGCCGTGTGGCGTGAATGACGAATGATATTTGTGATTCTATTCACCTGAATATGAATTATCTCATTTGCAGATATGTCACCTTGTCCATGTCGCCATAGTCAAGATTTTCGCCACCCATACCCCAGATAAACATGTAGTTGGAGGTACCGGCAGCAGCATGGATTGACCATTCGGGCGACATTACAGCCTGTTCGTTGTGAAGCCAGATCACACGAGTCTCCTGCGGCTGCCCCATGAAGTGACAGATAGCATTTCCTTCGGGAACATTGAAATAGAAGTAAGCCTCTACGCGACGGTCGTGGGTGTGAGCCGGCATAGTATTCCAAACGCTACCGGGTTTAAGTTCGGTAAGACCCATCTGGAGCTGACAGGGACCCTCTTCAAGCACATTGTTGACAATGAGCTGATTGATGACGCGATCATTGCTCTCCTCCATTGAGCCGGCGGCAAAGGAATTGGCTTTAAGCGACCCTTTGCGACCATCGATAGTTATAAGCTGGGTCTTATACTCCTTGTGAGCCGGAGTGGAGTTGATGTAGAATTTAGCGGGGTTGGAAGCATCCTTGCTCTTGAAGGATACGTTTTTCTTACCGCGTCCCACATAGAGAGCATCCTTGAAGTGGAGCTCATACTCCTTACCATCGACAGTGACAATACCGTCACCACCTATATTTATTACACCAAGTTCGCGGCGCTGGAGGAAATATTCAGCCTTGAGGGGATCGATAGTCTCGAGAACCACTTCCTTGGCAACAGGCACGGTGCCACCATAGATGATGCGGTCATACATAGAGTAAGTGAGATTTATCTTATCCTGCTCCATCACTTTAGGCATCATAAAGTGGGAACGGAGCTGATCAGTGTCATATTTTTTCACGTCATCAGGATGACAAGCGCGGAGGATAGTATAGTCAGTCTGAGCCATAGCAGTTATAGAGGCTAATGCAAGAGATACAGTGAGAAATATCTTTTTCATGATTGTTATATAATTATTATTGGGAGATCAATTCTTATCAAGGAATGCTTTTTCGGAGCGGGAGATGCGGCGGTTGTTCCACCATACGAGAGCAGCTGTACCGATTGTAAGAAGAATAGCTCCGATCCAACGGAAGGAGTTGATGGTCCAGAAGATTACAAATGAGAATGGTGAACCGGCAAAATCGAGTGAACCGGCTTCGAAACCTGAAGGTACAGCAACTGCGGCATCGTCGGGGCGTTGCATATGGACATCGTGGGCAGCGAGGGTGAAAGATGGCGCAAGAAAAGTGACAAGGTAGAGTGCCATAACGATCACTATGAGACCAACGATAAAAGTTTTAAGCACATTACCCTTGGTATAAGGGAGCACCAGAGGAAAGACATAGAACATGCCGGCAAGCGAAGCGAGAGGGAGGAAGTTGTTGCCGGGGAGGATGACTGCAAGAAGAAGTGTGCAAGGGATGAGGAGCAGAGATACCACAAGTGTGGTGGGATGTCCGATAACGAGCGCAGGACTCATACCGATGCTAAGGCCCTCTGCACCTTTAAACTTCCTTGCAATCAGTTCGCGGGTTGCGTCAGAGATAGGCTTCAGACCCTCAATAAAGAGTACAGTCACGCGAGGGATAAGTTCCATTACAGCACCCATCTTGATGCCCAGACCGAGAATATAGGGGATCTTATCTACAATCTGCTTGCCGGACTCGCAAGTTAGGCAACCGATAGCTATACCCACGAGAATACCGAGGAAAAGAGGTTCGCCAAGGATTCCGAATTTGCGTTTAAGACCTTCGGCGTCTATCTCAAGTTTCTCAATACCCGGGATCTTGTCGAGCACCTTATTTATGACATAGGCGAAGGGCATGAAACCGGCACAGAAAGGCTGGGGAATAGAAATACCCTCCATATCCTTGTAGAAATGCTGGAAGCGAGAAGCAGTGACATCGGCAATGACAAGAGTGACGATATAGCAGACAATGGCAGCAAAAAAGCCCCACATGAGGGGAAATTCCCAGCCGAGAGTCAGAGTGGCAAAGTAGACCACCGCACCGATGAATGCGAAATGCCAATAGTTCCAGAGGTCGATATTGACCGTACGCGTACCTTTAATAAATAGGAGCAACAGATTCACTCCGAGACACACCGGGATAATAAAAGCACCGACTGCAGTATTATAGGCCACCGAGGCTGCCGCGGGCCACCCCATGTCAAACACCTGGAGCTGAAGATCATAAATTTCCACAACCTTCTCGAGGGCAGGGCCGAGAGATGAAGTGAGAAGAGCGGTAACGATTGAAAGACCGATGAAACCTACACCGACCTTCAGGCCGCACATTAAAGCCTTACCAAATTTTATACCGATGCAAAGGCCAAGAATGGTAAAGATAATAGGCATCATTACAGCCGCTCCAAGACCTATGACATAGGAAAATACCTGTTCCATTAACTTTTTCTTGATGTAATTGTCAGCTACCTGAGTGGAAATCTCCATCTCCCCTATTATCCGAAAGTCGGAATAAATTTGAGAATGCGATAGCTGAACAGATTTGTAGAATAAGTGAAAGAGCCGGAAGAGATTGCCCCCGGTAAGGGCATCTCATCCGGCAGATTTGAAATCAATTATTTAGGTTGCTTGCCGATGTAAGCAAGAATACCGCCATCCACATAGAGGATATGGCCATTGACAAAGTCACTTGCATCCGAAGCAAGGAACACTGCCGGACCCATAAGATCCTCAGGAGTACCCCAGCGGGCAGCCGGAGTCTTGGAAATGATAAATTGATCGAAGGGGTGACGAGAACCGTCGGGTTGAATCTCGCGGAGCGGAGCAGTCTGGTCAGTGGCGATGTAACCCGGGCCAATGCCATTGCACTGAATATTGTGTTCGCCATACTCAGAGCAGATATTGCGAGTGAGCATCTTGAGGCCACCCTTTGCAGCAGCGTAGGCAGAGACGGTCTCACGACCGAGTTCGCTCATCATTGAGCAGATATTGATAATCTTGCCATGGCCTTTCTTAATCATTCCGGGAATTACAGCTTTGGCACAGATAAAAGGAGCGATAAGGTCAACATCGACCACGCGGCGGAAATCAGTCACGTCCATATCCTCCATAGGGATACGCTTGATGATGCCGGCATTGTTGACAAGGATATCGATAGTACCTACAGTAGCCTCGATATCAGCAACCATAGCTTTGACAGCCTCTTCATCTGTTACATCACAAAGATAACCTTTGGCTTCGATGCCAAGTTCCTTATAGGCTTTGAGACCGCGTTCTACAGTCTCCTGACGAGAACAGTTGAAAACGATTTTTGCGCCGGCCTCAGCATAAGCCTGAGCGATAGCGAGTCCAATACCATAGGCTGCTCCTGTTACGAGAGCTACTTTGCCTTCGAGTGAGAAATTTACCATTATTTCTTAGTTTTTTAGATTGTTTCGATATTGATGATTCAAGGTATTCCGATAATTTTTGAAATAGCGACAACGAAGTGTGCATTTTCGGTTGTAAAATTACAACTTTGAGACGATATTTCAAATTTAAAACGTGAAAAGTTAAAAAATAAATGAATCAACCAATCGAAACGTCACCAATCACTTTTTCTTAGGCTGCAGATTGAGGCGATACTGGACACTGAGCATCACATAACGAGGTAGAGCGTTTGTGTAGCTGACTGTTCGACCTGTAGCGGTGACGGCATAACTGATGTTTGACAGTTGATGCAGGAGGTCAAATCCGTCGAGCATAAACACCCAGCGGCGGGCGCGAGGCGGGTTGTAGGATAGGCGTGCATTCCAAATTGAGGTTGCCTTGTCAATCGTTCTCATCCCGTAGCCTGATCTGATATAGATATTGAAATCAGTCGCAATCCCGAATCCTGCCGGGAGCTTAAAGTTGCCGAGCAGTCCATAGTTCTGATTGATGGCGTTGATGGGGGCGAAGTCACTGCGGTCTGAAGTTGACCGGCGGCTTCCTACCGCGATTACAGCCGTGAGTGACTGTTTGTTGATCTGCCACGCAAATTTCAGTTTCTCATTAAGCATAAGATTGTTGACCCGCGACTCAACCGGCTCCGACATATCCACGCCTATCATGTCGCCAAGCCGTTCGGGGCTGACGTATGATTCTGACGTGAGTGTGAACTGGTTTTTCTTTCCGAACTGGAGAGTAAAATTGTTTGTAATTGCCAGCGAGTAGTTGCCGTTGACATTGTAAGAGCGGGTCGTACGCACACCGGTTGAGGTGTCGTAGACATATCCACGGGTCAATGCATTGGAAGTATGATCGAAATCGAGAGTGACGTTGTTTCGGATAGGATGCTCCTTCTGAGGAGGTGTAAACCAGTAGGATAAACTATGGGTGAACTGATAGGCTGTCTTCAGCTTGTCATTTCCAAGTGTGATATTAAGGGGGTCTGAGTCATTTATTACATCAAGTTTATGAAATGGATCGGGAGTGGTGGGAGTGAGTAGGAATCTGTATTCAAACTCATGGCGGAAATCCATACCCCTTCCACTTTCTCTCTTGACAGCCCCGATTTCATAATCGACCCAAAAGCTGTATCGTCCGACAGTGGTGATAAAAGAGGTCTGACGGACAAGCTGCGAGCGGTTATCGCGCCAATAGTTCAGTCGTTGATGCTTTAGTGAAAATGCCGGGTTTAAGCGCAACATAAGACGGCTTTTATCTGTCTGTTTGTAGTAGTCGATAAAAGGCTCGATCGAATGTTTGTTTTCAATCATGCGGGAAGTGTAACTGTTCGCAGGATCGAATGTGTCAAGATATCCTGCCGGTAAAACTCCGAACATTCCCATATCTTCAAGCCGTTCAAGAGCATACATATATGAATCCTTGTCCTGCAGGCTGAACCGATACTCATAATTGAGCGATAGATTCACATCTTTTATGCGAGCCCTATAGGATAGATTGTTGACCGAAGTGAAGGTTCGGTTGGGAGAGTCGTCGAAATACTGGCGACGGCGCACTGCCGGGTTCGGATCAGCACCATAGTTGACCGTATAGTCGTTCCAGCGTTCCTCTTTCTGATTGTTGTAGCGGAAATAGGTCTCGAATTGAAGACGGTCGCCGGTGGCCGGAATCTTTAATGAACCACCGGGTGTGATTCGCAGGTCAAGCTGCCTCATGGAGCCATCGGTTCGAGTTGCCAAGCGGTTTATCACTGACTCGAGTCTTGAAGGCGAGGCCTCAGTGTAGAGTGTCTCTATCACCTCCATGTCAATATCATTCTGCTCGGAGTCGAATGTTGCAGAGAGGCTGGAGCCATCGTTGGTTTTACGGCGATAGTCTGCGCTAAGCGTAAGATAACCGGCGCCATGGTCGTTTCTCAGCCAGAGAGAGGCCTTAGATCTTAGACGTGAATCTTTTAGCCGCGCACCACTGAAGGAGTTTTCATAGGTATTTACTCCATTCAGGAAGTTTGTGATGGCAGATGTGGTAAAATCATTTGTCATGGTCTGCTCAAAATCAACAGACGCATCCATATTCACAGTCTCATCCGGATTTTCATAATTATAGTTAGCGGCAGCCATACGGTATCGACGCGTACCGGTGGGCATACTTTCAGGGGTCCACGTGTCTGCTTTGCCGGGACGGCGGTTATCATTGAGGTTGTTGATATTGCCCATGAGTGAAAGCCGGTGGGTCTGAGTGAACCATTGGGCAAACAATCGGCCCGAATAGCGGTCGGCAGTGCCTGCGCCGCCCTGAGCGTTAAAGATCCAGCCCATGTTATACTCCTTTTTCAGTTTCACGTTCATGGTAAGCTGCTTTGCAGCGTCAGTGTCGCCTATCCATTGAGCTTTACGATCCTCACTTCGATAAACCTCCACGTTTTTCACTGTGTAGGCTGCAATGTTCTCAAGCATGAGATTGTTGTTTCCATCAAGAAATTCCTTGCCATTGAGCAGAAGAGATTCCACAAACTCACCATTGACCTTGATCTGCCCGTCGTTGCTGAGTTCCACGCCGGGAAGCTGCGATATCAAGCCATCGAGCATCGATCCTTCGGCAAGCTGAAAAGCATCGGCATTGTAGACTATCGTGTCACCCTTGTTGTAAAACTTTATTTTGGATGCAGTTACCGTCACCTCACTGAGGCGGTGGGGAGCGCGTTCGAGAGTAATCAAGGGTATATCCCGCCACGTTTCGCGTTTGCCGATTTTCTCCAACCTGAAAGTCAGAGTCTGAGGTGTATATCCTTCACAGATCACTTCAAACACGAAGGTAGAATCGCATCTGGGCACTTCGACTCCGAAATATGACATCTCTTCGATCTCTCCATTGCGATATCTGCTTCCCATGTTACAGCGGATTGAATCGACACCGTAGCCTGTTGAATCCGGCCATAACACCACGGCATCAGTCAGATCAATATTGGTTATGGCAGCCTTTACGCGACCTGACAGGTGAATTGTTTCCTTTTCCTTTGCTGTCAAGGGCCCCACTATAGCAGCTATTAAAATAAGAAATGTGACAAATCGTTTCATAAATAGTATTAGTTCATGTGAGATAGAAGTATCGTTCCTTAGTCTATATGACGAGAAAACCTATCGCAAAGTTACACTTTTGAGGCAGTTATTAAATCGCCTCAGCTTGTCACTGACATAACATGAAACATCTCTAAACCTATCAAATAACATACTAAATATCTGTATTACTGATGTTTACACAATGGGGGGGGTAAAATTGCAAATTAGAACCGATTATAGCAACAATATTTAATTATTTTTAAAGTTTAAAAACATTTTTAGATGGCCTCAAGGAAATGCACGGAATCGACTCCCCCTGATCGACTATTCATTTTTCCACCCTCTTCTATGAAGTCTATTCGATAAATATTGCTAAATTTGCAGAAATATCCCTTTACACCTGCCAATATGTCACCGTCCGAAATAAAATTATCAGCGGCCAAAGCTGAAAGCGATAGAAGAATCCTCGAGCTGCTTGCTCAGACATTCCCTGATGTCAGTGCTGCAAGTACAGAGATCATCAATCTTGAAGCTATCCTCAATCTCCCTAAAGGCACCGAACATTTTGTGGCCGATCTTCATGGCGAGTATGAGGCTTTCCGGCATATTCTCAAAAACGCTTCCGGCAACATAAAACGTAAGGTTACCGAGATTTATGGCACCTCAATGCGAGAAAACGAGATACGTCAGCTGTGTTCGCTCATCTACTATCCTGAAGAGAAGATGCAGATCATCCGATCAACGGAGGAGAATATGGACGATTTCTACAATATCTCTCTTCATCAGTTGATCAGGGTATGCCAGAACGTATCCTCGAAATACACCCGCTCAAAAGTTAGAAAGGCTCTCCCTAAGGAATTTGCCTATATCATTGAGGAGTTGCTCCACGAGTCGGGAGGTGAATATGACAAACAGGCCTATTTTAACCGAATTATTGAAACAATCATCTCTACGGGCCAGGCAGAGGCATTTGTCATTGCGATCTGCAACGTGATCCAGAAGCTCAGTATAGATCAGCTCCATATCCTCGGCGACATCTATGACCGCGGCCCGGGTGCCCACAACATCATGGAGACCCTCTGCAAATATGGCAACTGGGATATCCAGTGGGGCAACCACGACATTCTCTGGATGGGAGCGGCCGCCGGTAACCTATGCTGTATTGCCAATGTGGTGAGAACCTCTCTGCGCTATGCCAATCTTGCCACTCTCGAAGATGGCTATGGAATAAACCTGCTGCCGCTCGCCACAATGGCTATGGAGACCTACGCCGACGATCCCTGTGTTGAATTCATGCCAAGGGTCGATCAGGAGCAGACAGAGCACCCGGAAAAGACTCTCCGACTGATGGCTCAGATGCATAAAGCTATCTCAGTAATACAGTTTAAAATAGAGGGCGCTATGACCATGAAGCACCCTGAGTGGAATATGACCGGCCGCAACCTTCTCCATAAGATTGATTTCGACAAAAAGACTGTAGAGATTGATGGTGAGATCTATGAGATGACAGATTGCAACTTCCCTACCATAGATCCCAGGGATCCATATAAGCTGACAGCAGAGGAGGAATCACTTTTAGAAAAACTTCATCACTCCTTCACCGTCAGCGCCGCTCTCAAGCGACACATCTCATGCATCTTCAGCCATGGGTGTATGTTTGGAGTGTATAATTCCAATCTTCTCTTTCATGCCTCGATGCCTCTGAATGCCGACGGCACTCTCAAAGAGATTGAAATAAAGGGTGAGAAATTCAAGGGTAAGGAACTGTTTCACCAGATAGGGATGTTGGTGCGCTCTGCCTTCAACGACGACACCCCTGCCGAAGATAAGGAGTATGCCCGGGATTACTACTGGTATCTCTGGTGCGGACCGGACTCTCCCCTATTCGACAAAAACAAGATGACAACCTTCGAGCGCTATTTCATAAAGGATCCCAAGGCTCATGTGGAGGAGAAGGGTCATTACTATGCTCTCCGTCAGCGCGAGGATATTTGTGATATGATTCTTGATGAATTTGGTGTGGAGGGTAATCAGCGTCACATCATAAATGGACATGTCCCGGTGCGCACTCAGAAGGGTGAGAGTCCCATCAGAGCAAACGGCAAACTGATGGTGATTGATGGCGGCTTCGCCAAAGCCTACCATAAGACCACCGGTATCGCCGGCTACACGCTCATATACCACAGCAGCAACTTCGAACTCGTGGAGCATGAGCCTTTTACCTCTGAAGAGGAAGCAATAAAAAATGGCACTGACATCGTGAGGTCTACGAAGATGGTAGAACAGACGTCCCAGCGTATTCGCGTGCGCGATACGGACAAGGGAAAAATACTCCAGAGCCAGATCGACGAGCTGGGCGAACTCCTCTACGCCTTCCGACACGGCATCATAAAGGAGCGCAACTCAAATAAAATTGCTCTCTAAAGCGATTATAGGTTTAGAGGCTGCTTATATATCTCCATCAGTCCTCGCAATAATGCCTGAGGACCCTGCGGTAGGAATTGAAAATCTTGGACTTGGAAACAAATCCTACGTATTGTCCCTTCTCTACAACAGGGAGATTCCAGGCGCTTGTTTTGTCGAAAGTGTTCATCACACTCTCCATGCTGTCGCCAATTTCTACCTTTGCCGGAGGCATGGACATGAATTCGTTGACATACATTCGTTTATAGAGATCCGGACGGAACATGATATTACGGATTTCATCAAGAATCACCACACCCATCAATTTTCCATTGTCGTCGACCACCGGAAAGAGATTGCGTGAAGAGCGCGAGATGGCATCGACCATTTCCTTCAGGTTCATCTCCGGTTTCACCGACACAAAGTCGGTTTCTATCACATTGTCGATCTTAAGCAGGGTCAGCACTGCTTTATCCTTATGGTGTGTGATCAGTTTGCCGCTACGTGCAAGACGCATTGTGTAGATGCTGTATGGTTCAAAGGTTTTTATAGTACCATAGGAGATTGTTGAGACTATCAGCAGAGGTAGAAACAGATCGTAGCCGCCGGTCAGTTCTGCCGTAAGGAAGATGCCCATCAGCGGGGCGTGCATCACGCCCGACATTACCCCGGCCATCCCCATGAGGGCGAAATTCTTTGTCGAAAGGTCGAGTCCGAAAACAGTGTTGATGAAATAAGCATAGAGGAACCCCGCCATACACCCTACGTAGAGCGAGGGTGCGAAAGTACCTCCGACACCGCCACCACCGTTTGTTGCTGACGTTGCAAAGGATTTCAGCATCACAAGGGCTGCAATAAAACCTATCAGCCACCACACTGAGTTCCTATCCTTATAGAAGATCGAGCTGTTGACTATTGATGATGAGTTGCCGTTGATAAGGTCGGTAATCGCTGAATAGCCTTCGCCGTAAAGAGGAGGGAAAAGGAAGACCAGGAGTGCCACAATCGAGCCTCCAACAGCCACCTTGATCCATGGATTGTGAATCTTGCGGAAGATACCCTCCATCATATTCATCGACCTTGTGAAGTAGAGGGAAACGAATCCGAGAATGAGACCCAGGAGTATCACAAATGGTATTCTCCCGGTGACGAAGGGCTCGCTTTGAACAAAGAAAAACTCCACTTCATAGCCGGTGAATACATAGGCGATCGTTGCAGCTGTGATCGATGCTATAAGCAGGGGCATCACCGAAACTGTCGTGAGATCGAGCATCAGCACTTCGAGGGTGAAAAGCATACCGGCAATCGGTGCCTTGAAGATACCTGCTATGCCTGCCGCTGCGCCACACCCTACAAGTATCATCAGAATCCTCGGAGAGAGGCGGAAGATGCGTCCGAGATTTGATCCTATGGCGGCTCCTGTGTAGACTATAGGTCCCTCTGCTCCAACTGAACCACCGAATCCGATGGTGATGGAACTTGCTATCAGTGAGGTGTACATATTATGTTTCTTCAACCTCGACTTATTTTGAGAAATCGCATATAGCACACGTGTGACACCATGGGAGATATTGTCTCTGACAAGATATTTGACATAGAGCATGGTTATGGTGATTCCCAGTGCTGGATAGAGGAGAAACAGCAGACTCCCCTCTTCGATATTGATATGTGAAGTAAGAAATGTGCTTATCAGATGGATAAGCGTCTTCAGAAGAAGTGCCGCAACCCCGGCCACTACCCCAACAGCGAGTGCAAGGATCACCACAAAGGTCTTCTCCTTGATATGCCGCTCACGCCACAGCACAAGCTGCAGGAACAGATCGTGAAGAGACTGGCTTATATTTGAAAAGTTAATTTGCATAAATAAAGTAGTTGAGATCATTTTCCTTCGCCCCTGAGCACAGTGCGGATAGTGTAGAGCATTATGCGAATATCGAGCGGAATGGAAAGATTCTGGATATATATCAAGTCATATTTCAATCGCTCCACCATCTCATCTACTGAGGAAGCGTAGCCGAATTTTACCATGCCAAGCGAAGTGAGCCCGGGACGCACCTGATGGAGCAAACTGCAGTATGGCGCCACCCGGCGGAGCTCCTTGAGGAAATATTCTCGTTCCGGACGAGGACCGACGAGCGACATATCACCTTTCACCACATTCCAAAGATTGGGCAACTCGTCGATTCGATATTTTCGCATGAAAGCCCCTAAAGGTGTGATGCGCGGGTCGCTGGATGAAGATAGCGCCGGTCCGGATTTCTCTGCGCCGTCAATCATCGAGCGGAGCTTTATCAGTTTGAATGGGCGGCGGTGATAACCTATGCGTTCCTGACGATAGAAAATCGGACCTCTCGATGTCATTTTCACAGCTATGGCAAAGCCCATTACAATAGGCGACACCAAGATAAGAGCCAAAGATGATAATGCAATATCCGTGGCGCGCTTGATAGCAACCACCGAGTCAGGGAGCTCGCTTCGGGAGATATCCATCAGTGGGTCTGAAAGGATATTCTCGTAAACCACCTTTGAGGTCAGCAGTCTGTAGTTGTCGGAATTTACAAAGATTGGAGTATCGTAGGCATACAATTCTCCGAGAATCCGAAGTCCAAATTCATTGTTGCCATTGGGCGGAGTGAAGTAGAAACCGTCGAAACCATCAATATTCTCCTTTTTGAGGTTCTCTGACAGTCGACTGCGAATCTCCTCATGTGATGCCATCTCGTCATGTCGGTTGAAGAGTACCTTGCCGACAATTGTATATTCCTGATTTCTGAATATTTTCTCTTTTCCTGCATATTGGTCGGCATCTCCAACGAAGATCAACCGCTTGTAGCGGTTCATTCTTTTTGCCTTGGCAGTGATAATAGTAGTGAGAGAGCACCTTGCCGAGAAAACAATTATAAAAAGTATGGTGAACAGGATCAGTATAAGCAGATAGTTGCTTGTGCGCTTCGGCAAAAGATCGTTGAGCAGCACTATCATGAAATAACAGAGCGCACCAATGGCAGTGCTGATGAGTGTGGCTATGAATTCCCTGATTCTCGATTTGAAATTAACCCTTACATAGTAGCCGGATAGGTAGTATAAAATAAGCATGAAAGGGGGAAAGAGCAATGCTGTCAGGAATACTCCCCTGGTAGAGAGGAAAGTCGCAAGGCTGAAACTATAATGGAGCTTATCTATCCAGTAATAACGCACCAAAGAAAAGACCAACACTGCCAGGAGGGTTGACAGATAGTCACAGCCGATGTAGAGAAGCCGTTTCTTTGATTCGTTCATTGCCGGTATCGTTTTACGGTCTTATGACCACACGTCTCCCCTCTTGGTCAAATTTCACAATCCTTGACGGGACACTCTCTGTAAAGTCATCTCTGCGCGACATCATTACATAATCTGCTCCGGATAGAATGTCGGAGGAAATGTCGGAAAAATTGACGGGAGTCGGGGAGCCACTGATATTTGCAGATGTCGATACTATCGCGCCACCGAATCTCTTGCACAGCTCCCGGGAAATCTCTTCGGAGGTAACTCTTATCCCTACACTCCCGTCATCAGCCAAAAGATTCCCTGCCAATCCTGAAGCCGAAGGGTAGATGACTGTGGTGGGCCGGTCAGAGTGGCGCTCTTCTTCTGACTGCAGTAGCAGACTGCCATCAACATAAGAGCTAAGCATTTCAGCGTCAGACACAAGGGTGATTAGAGCTTTTGAATCCTCCCGACGTTTCAGGGCGTAGACTTTTCGTACTGCCTGAGGGTTGGATGCATCGCACCCTATCCCCCATACAGTGTCGGTAGGATACACTATGATCCCACCTGTACGGAGTACACGAACTGCATTTTCAATATCTTGAGCAATTGTCATCGCTAACCCTTTCACTTCTGGATTTATATGCAAATATAGTCACAAAGTTTAATATTTGAGGCTCTTTTCTTCAATTTTAATCAAAAAATTAAGGAGAGATTGACAAAATACTTTCTTGCCCTCTTAAACAGGCCTTCAGCCCGTGTGCCCGTGATCGGTTCTTCATATCAATTCAAGAATTTTGCTATAATTTATGAAAAACATTTAGCAATTTGCAATAATAATTGTAAATTTAATTACACTTTGCTTGTATAAATGGGATATTAGTTGTAATTTTGCCTCATCAACGAACTATATTATTTCTACTATTGGAATATTTCATTAAAAACTCATTACAATATGGCACTTGTACTTCCCAAGAAATATCATCGCAAGCTCCTGCCGGAGACCACTGAACTTGCAATTAAGATGGTGAAAGACGCTTTTCAATCCACTCTCGCGCGTGAACTTAAACTGCGTCGCGTGACTGCTCCTCTCTTTCTTTTGGAGGGGACAGGTCTCAACGACAATCTCAACGGCGTGGAGCAAGCCGTCTCGTTCACTATCGACGCAATGGACGGAAGGAAAGCAGAGGTGGTCCACTCTTTGGCTAAATGGAAAAGATATAAGCTTGGTGCCTACGATATCGCTCCCGGCTACGGCCTATATACTGATATGAACGCAATCCGCACTTTTGAGGAACTTGACAATATCCACTCTCTCTATGTCGACCAGTGGGACTGGGAGAAAAGTATCCGCAAAGAGGACCGCAATCTTGAATATCTCAAGAATACTGTAAGGACCATATATAAGGTGCTGAAGGAGGTGGAGCAACTCGTGTTTGAGCGCTTCCCCCACATCACTCCGGTATTACCCGAGGAGGTCACCTTCATCCACGCAGAGGAACTGGCTGCAATGTATCCTGACAAGACTCCCCGTGAGCGCGAAGAGATATTCACAAAAGAACATGGCGCTATATTTATTATAGGTATAGGTGCACCACTTGCCGACGGTCAACCGCATGACGGGCGTTCACCCGACTATGACGACTGGATCAGCATCAACGAGGAGGGATATCACGGTCTCAACGGCGACCTTATCGTGTGGGATCATGTGCTCGACATACCCTTGGAAATCTCCTCGATGGGTATCCGCGTGAGCCCTGAGTCGCTCCGAGAGCAGCTGGAGATCAGAGGATGCACCGAGCGTGCAGGGCTCACATTCCACCGCTTGCTCCTCGATGGCAAACTCCCCTACTCCATAGGCGGTGGCATCGGGCAGAGCCGTCTGTGTATGTTCCTACTCCACAAGGCCCACATTGGCGAAGTCCAGGCCTCAATCTGGCCTGAAGAGCAGATCAAGGCCTGTGCCGAAGCCGGGATTGAATTACTCTAAACCACTAAACACCTGCAAGTTATCAACGTTTCTTAATTCTTAACCTAACTGCAATATTTCTATACTGCCGGTAAGTCAGATGCTGACTTATTGGCAGTTTTTGTCAGTATCTGTGACAGAGTCATCTTATAAGGGAATCTATTGATTACTAAAAAGATAAAAATTTCTCAACTTTTTTGGCATACTATTTGTTTATTTAGTGAACGTCGGAAGATGGATAATCACCGGATTCCGATATAGAACGAAAACAACAATATAAACAAAACATAAAAAACTACACATTATGGGAAAAATTATCGGTATTGACCTTGGAACCACAAACTCGTGTGTTTCAGTCCTTGAAGGTAACGACCCCGTCGTTATCCCTAACAGTGAAGGTCGCAACACTACACCTTCAATCGTAGCATTCGTCGATGGCGGCGAGCGCAAAGTGGGTGATCCTGCGAAACGTCAGGCCATCACCAATCCTAAACGTACTATCAACTCTATCAAGCGTTTCATGGGTGAAAGCTGCAAGGAAGTATCCCAGGAAATTGAAAGAGTGCCTTATAAAGTAGTTTGCGGTACTAACGACACTCCTCGTGTCGACATCGATGGCCGTGAATACACTCCTCAGGAAATTTCAGCCATGATTCTTCAGAAGATGAAGAAGACAGCTGAGGATTATCTCGGTCAGCCCGTCACTGAGGCTGTGATTACAGTGCCTGCCTACTTCAACGACTCTCAGCGTCAGGCCACTAAGGAAGCCGGTGAAATTGCCGGTCTTACCGTGAAACGTATTGTCAACGAGCCTACTGCAGCAGCCCTTGCCTACGGTCTTGATAAGTCCAATAAGGATCAGAAAATCGCTGTGTTCGACCTTGGTGGTGGTACCTTCGATATCTCTATCCTCGAACTTGGCGATGGCGTGTTTGAAGTGAAATCAACCAATGGTGATACCCATCTTGGTGGTGACGACTTCGACCATGTGATTATCGACTGGCTCGCTGATGAGTTTGAAAAAGAGGAAGGCATTGATCTCCGCAAGGATCCTATGGCTCTCCAGCGTCTCAAAGAGGCAGCTGAGAAGGCAAAGATCGAGCTCTCTTCCACTACTTCGACAGAGATCAACCTCCCCTACATCACTGCCACAGCAACCGGGCCCAAGCACCTTGTGAAGACCCTCACCCGTGCGCAGTTCGAACAGCTTGCCGACAAGCTCATCCAGGCCACAATCAAGCCCTGTGAGCAGGCTCTTAAGGATGCCGGCATGACAGCTAAGGATATCGACGAAGTGATCCTCGTGGGTGGTTCTACCCGTATCCCTGCCATCCAGCAGGTCGTTGAGAAGTTCTTCGGTAAAGCTCCCTCAAAGGGTGTCAACCCTGACGAAGTTGTGGCCGTCGGTGCCGCTATTCAGGGTGGTGTCCTCTCAGGTGATGTCAAGGATGTGCTTCTTCTCGACGTTGTGCCTCTGTCAATCGGTATCGAGACCCTCGGTGGCGTGATGACCAAGATGATTGAAGCCAACACAACTATACCTACCCGAAAGAGCGAGACATTCTCTACAGCGGCCGATAATCAGCCTTCTGTTGAGATCCACGTCCTCCAGGGCGAACGTCCTATGGCTAAAGACGACAAGACTCTTGGTAAATTCCACCTCGATGGTATCGCACCCGCTCCTCGTGGCATACCACAGATCGAAGTAACATTCGAAGTCGACGCCAATGGTATCCTTAACGTATCCGCAAAGGATAAGGCTACCGGCAAAGAGCAGAGCATACGTATCGAAGCTTCAAGCGGTCTTACCGACGCTGAAATCGAGCGTATGAAGAAGGAAGCCGAGGCCAACGCTGCAGCCGACGCTAAGGAAAAGGAGAAGATCGACAAACTCAACCATGCCGACACTGTCATTTTCCAGACCGAAAAGCAGCTTCAGGAACTCGGCGATAAGATTCCTGCCGACAAGAAGGCTCAGATCGAAGAGGCTGTCAACAAACTCAAAGAGGCTCACAAGGCTCAGAACATCGAAGCCATCGATCCTGCCATCAATGAGATTCAGAACATCTTCGGAGCAATCCAGCAGGAGATTCTCAATGCCCAGCAGGCATCAGGTGCTCAGGCCGGTCCTACACCCGGTGCATCAGCAGGTAACCCCGGCGAAGGCCACGTCGACGACGTAGAATTCGAAGAGGT
>CAZUEY010000026.1:0-27832 GCA_964619395.1 uncultured Staphylococcus sp.
TCTGCTCAATGCCTGACCGCCTCAGCGTTAACATATATTATGGGACAGGCTCTAAAATCCGTTACCTCAAAGTGAAAATAATCATCAAAAAAGCGGAGGGATTTTGAGGGAGGATTTTGAGGTTCACTTAGCGGTTTTATCCACGCGTTCTGCAATTTTGTTGGCCATCGCCACAGCTTTTGTTATATGGTCGCAGATATGATCCTCACCTATTAGTTTTTCGATACCGGCATTCACAAGCGACGCTCTGACATTTTCCTTCACACCTGAAAGCACCACATGTATACCATCCTGTTGTGAGGATTTTATGAGCACCTCGAGGTTGTGAATACCTGTAGAATCGATAAAGGGCACTTTGCGCATACGAATTATTCTAACCACAGGTTTGCGACCTATCGTGGTGCGCATAAGTTCATCGAACTTAGTAGCAACTCCGAAGAAGAACGGGCCGTCGATCTCATAGACACCAACTCCCGGCGCCACGTTAAGCACCTCATGTATAGTAGTTTCTGATCCTTCAGCAATATCAAGCTGCTCGGAATAGACCTTGATTTCCGTATTCTCCATCACGCGGCGCAGGAAAAGGATCACTGCCAGAAGCAAGCCCATCTCAATAGCGATTGTGAGGTCGAAAATCACTGTCAGCAGGAAGGTAAGGACGAGAACCGAGATATCGCTCTTTGGATTGTGGAATATTGAGCGGATGGTGCGCCAACCGCTCATGTTGTAGCTGACAACAAGGAGCACCGCCGCCAGACATGTCATAGGGATGAGATTGATGAGCGGCATAAGGAAGAGGAAAATCAGAAAGAGCATTGCAGCATGGATGATGCCGGCAACCGGGGTGCGTCCCCCGTTTGTGATATTGGTCATCGTGCGGGCTATGGCACCGGTGACAGGAATTCCACCGAAAAATGGAACTACAATATTTGCGATGCCCTGGCCAATCAATTCCGTATTGCTGTTAGTGCGGTTACCGGTGACACCATCTGCCACTGTTGCAGAGAGGAGTGACTCGATAGCTCCGAGGATAGCGATGGTGAAAGCCGAAGGGAGCAGGAGGTTGATGGTTGCCATATTGAGCTGGAAACCATGAGGTTCGGGGATATCTGTAGAGAGAGAGCCAAAGCGGTCGCCAATAGTCTCTACGTCGATACCGGGCACCAACGACACCACTGCTGTCACAAGAATGATGGCAATCAGAGTTCCGGGGAGACGGCGCGAGATGCGGGGTGTCAGGATGATTATGAGCAGCGAGGCAAGCCCTACACCAAGGGTAACCCAATCAATGTTGCCAAAATTGCTCAGATACATCCCCCATTTCGGGAGGAATTCACTGGGCACATTTTTCAGACCAAGTCCGAAGAAGTCGTTAATCTGGGTAGAGAATATTGTAAGCGCGATACCAGCCGTAAAACCCACCACAATAGGATAAGGGATGAATTTGATGACAGTGCCGAGATGAAAGCACCCAAGCGCCACAAGAATCAGACCTGCCATCAAAGTAGCGACGGCGAGACCTTCAAGCCCATAAGTGGCTATTATATTGTAGACTATTACAATAAAAGCGCCCGTGGGGCCACCGATCTGAACGCTACAACCGCCGGCAGCCGAAACAATGAAGCCACCGATAATAGCCGTTATGAGACCCACGGTAGGACTTACGCCACTTGCTATACCAAAGGCAATTGCGAGAGGCAGGGCTACGATGCCTACCACTATGCCTGCCACGAGGTCGTTCTTAAATTTCTCTGCTGAATAGTGTTTCAGGGCTGAAATCAACTTCGGCCTGAAATCTATAGAACCCGATAATTTCATTTCAATAACTATAAAAACAATCTTTTTTCGAGCCGCAAAATTAGTAAAAATTTCCCAAAAAAATTTTCATTTTCGCTCCAAATTAGGAGTTCACTAAGAGGGTGGCGGAAGTAAATTTGCACTATCAATTTGAAAAACCTTTAAAGTATGATAGTTATGGACACACCTCTACCCTTTGAGGGCACAATCTACAATGAAGCAAACCTCACACCCACATCTGATTTTTTGGAGGCATACACACTGATCTCCTCCGGAAAAACATGGAAAAAATGGTCGAAAATAATATCACAGAAAGCCTACAGACGGCTTGAAGAGGATGCTCGCGCATCCATCGAATCCTTTGGTTTAGAGAATCCGGAGAAAGCTTTAAAGGATTTTATGACCGGAACCATCGACTTTTATCTTGAACATGGGACGCTCAAGCCCGGATATATGCAATATTTCTGGGAACTTGCCTTATTTGCCATGTTTCGCACGGATATTGACACGGCTATCAATCGCCGTGTCAAGGCAATACGCAGTGCAAAGTTGCGCCGTCAGCGTAAGGCTGAAGCGACTATAAGTCAAAGTAATGATAATAAAAGAATTGAAGTCAAAGTTGAAAATGTCAACCTCAACTCACCTGATAACATTCTAAAAAATGGAAAATACCATGCCATGGATGGCAGGGGGATATTACATCCTCTTCGTCACAATATTATGTTACAGTCTAAGGCCCCGACTCATAATTTAGCAGCCTACTGAGGGCGGCTCCGGGCGAGGGATTTTCGCAAGCTGAAGAGGGAGCTTAGCGAGCTAAGTGACCGATGAAGCTTGGCGAAAATCACCGCGCGGAGACGGACATAGGTAACTTTTTGCCGCGACACCTTACTCTGACTATACACGGAAATGTATGTGCACGCAAGATGCGTCCGACCTCATGCCGGACAAGCTTCTGCGATGAGCCTGTCCCGGGGAGTCAGGCGAAGTACCTCAGCATGAATGATATCATGGCGAGCAATGTCATGTACCTTGCCGTACAGAGATACTGCTCGTAGTTCCTCATCAGCCTCCGGTATAGACTATGAAGAGGATGGCCTCAAGGACATCGAAAGGGTCATGCTTGCGCAGCTTGGTGGATGCAGGTGGGAAAACAAGCTTCAGCAAAGACCGCTGGTTCTCACTCAGGGTTGGATGGTAGAGCATCGACATTAGGATTTGGTTACACATTTTTACAACTTGCAGATGCCTGACAGGACTTTCCGTAAGTTTCCTGAAAGAATGTTACAAATACCGTGCCATACCCAGCCATCGGAAAAAGTTACTAATGGTCTCGCATTCTTGGGCGCTTTTGAGCCTTTGGCTCAGTCACATAGCTCGTTATGCTCCTTCGCCAAAAGCCCAAAATCGCTCCAAGTCTGCGACCCTCAGCAGGCTGCTAAATTATGAGTCGGGGCCTAAAACTTCAACACCAGGCAAGCCCAGCGATCGAGCTCCGATTGGGATTGATAAGTCAATCCAAGAGGCTCAGCTACCTCAAGGATCACAGGGATATCTTCCTCATAGAATCCGCTCAATATCATTTCAGCCCCAGGAGCAAGAGTTTTCACATAGGCAGGGAGATCCGCCATGATGATATTGCGGTTGATATTTGCGACGAAGAGGTTGACGCCCTCAATTCTTGCCAGTTCAGAAGCATCGCCGAGATGGAGCCTTATAGACTCGGCGAAATTTAGCCTGACATTCTCAATTGCATTTGAGAAAGCAAATTCATCAATCTCTATGGCATCGATGCGACTCGCCCCCTTCATGGAAGCGAGAATCGAAAGGATCCCGGTGCCCGTGCCCATATCTACCATCTTAATACCTGACAGATCGCGTGCAAGGAGATTGCGAATCACCAAAGTGGTAGTCGCGTGATGGCCTGTCCCGAAAGCCATTTTGGGATCAATCACAATATCATAGCGGCACGAGGGGTAATCTTTGTGAAATGTGCTGTGAATCACACAGACATCGTCAATCACAATTGGCTTGAAATAATTCTTCTCCCACTCCTTGTTCCAATCTTTTCCCTCGATTTTTTTTGAGTTCACATCCAAGGATTGGTAAGGCATGGAGAATTCCCGGATTACATTACCAAAAGAAGACTTGTCAAATAGTTCTTCCTTGATATAGGCTGTAAGTCCATTCTCATCAGGCACAAAACTCTCAAAGCCTATCTCTCCCAACTCAGCAGCCAAGATATCTGTGTAGATCTCATTGCATGGGGAGATGTCAATTCTTACTTCAATGTAGTCGTTCACTTTATACTCCGGTTTAAAACAGTGAGGGGTGGCAGTGGTTATTTTCGACGCATCCAACGGATGGCCTTGAAGGCTTTACTGCTGATTTTGAAAGTCAAGATGGCTATATCAAGATAGCTCAAGGTGCTGAACATTTTACCGAGAAGGCCTTCAGTCTTACCGGCAGGACCACTTTTGAGATTAGCGAGATTGCGCTGCATCCTGTCCTTACTAATCTCAATTCTTGCCGCAGTATAAGCCCGCATATACCTGAGTTGGTCAAGAGTATAACCATCCCAACCCTCCGAGGTGTGAGGCAATTGTTTCGGTGCAATATTACTCATAATAATCAAGAATTAAAGAACAAGCGCGAGACAAATCGTGAGATAGGATTGATGATAAGCTGCTTTCTGAAAGCAAGGATGACAGCGAGCAGTATTAGATAAAACCCGCATACGATGAAGTAAGCCCATATCATCCCCACGCCTTCAGCGATACATCTTACAATGGCAAGCGAAAGGAAAAACATCACAATAGCCACCAGCACAAAGGCAATCAGCGCGAATGTGACGGTGGTCAGAAGCACGGTAAGTTTTTCAGCCATAGTAAGCCGGGCATAGTCGATGTTGAGCTTGAAAGTCTCCTTCATCTCAGCCCAAAGGACTTGAAACTGATTGTTGTTATCAGACATAAATGATGATTGACGGATAGTTGGAGTAAAGGAGAAACGATAGCCTCGTTCTATTTAAAAAATGCCGGGAAGCGGACTTCCCGACATATTTCTTTTAACAGAATCTTTCTATCGTTTAATCGTCGATCTCAGTGGTCAACTGCTCAACGAGGGCATCTATCTCGCTGTCGGAGCAGATGATACCCTTCTTGCGAAGGATGTCAGCGATGCGTGCACGGATATCCTCACCCTTTTCAGGAGCGAAAAGAATAGCTGCACCTGCGCCTACAATTGCGCCACCGATAAATGCGTATAGAAGTGATAAATTTGACATAGTCAGCTGTTATAAAAAAGATTTGAAAATATTGATATGGATTACTTGCCCATCTCCTCGGCGATCTCGTCGGCTAATTCCTCAAGTTTGCTCTTATGAAGCTTGATACCTTTGCTTTCAAGATACTTCACGATATTATCACGTGTCTTTTCACCCTTTTCGGGGGCAAGAAGGAGACCGACTGTAGCACCTGCAACGGCACCACCTATTACTGCGAGAACGATGTTTAAAGCTTTCATTGTTGTAGTTATTTAGTTAGTTTATTTATCAGTTTTATATAATATCAAACCAATTAAACGCCTAAAAGTTCACACAGTGTTGAAAAAATAGCCTCTCAGGCAAAATTGAGATGAAAGAATTTTTTTGTTTGGTCTACCAGGTGGGGAAACTATTTCTTTCCACGCTTTAAAGTTACAACCATTAGAGAAAGTTTGCAAGCGAATAAGGATGATTTTTTGGAATTTTTTTCCTCATCTCCTTCCCATCACTTTCCCCCTCCGGCTCTCGCTACCTTCAAAGGACTGCTTACCACCTTGTAGCTTAGCTCATTTCATTTGCTTAACCCTGGATGGCTTGGAGACGCTTGGCATCCCCTACCGCCCAGATAGTGTCGCCCGGCTCGAAGACTATTGAAGGATCAGGCTGCAGATAGAGGTCGCCTCGCTGAATGGCTACAAGGAGCGACTCCCAGACGTTGCGGAAGTTGGAAGTAATGATGGTTTTCCCTATCAACGGAGAATTCTCCTTGAGGCGAACACCGGTGAGGCGCACGTCGGCCGAGGTAGTTTCTGCCACCTCCTCTTCGTGGGTTTCCACTACAGGAAGGAGATTCTGAATCTCCTCGTCAGTACCGATCACACCGAGCACATCGCCGGGGAAGACGCGCTCGTCAGCGCCCGGCACCATAATCATGTGGCCACCACGCTGTATCGACGACACAGAGACACCAAACTTATTGCGGAGACCGGAATTTTTCAACTGCTCGCCTACGAAGGGGCAGTTATATCCTACGGTCATATAGGCGAGGTGCATGTTGGGGACGAGACTGTTTTTAGCACCACTCCGGCGAAGCTCACGCTCGTTAAGATTATCCATGAAGCGCGACTCGATCCTCACCATGCGTTTATGTGCAGATTTCGAGAATGAGAGGGCAAGGATGAAGAAGAGCACAATGCCAATAAACCATCCAATTGCAAGAGAATAGATGGAACTGAGGAGCCATATCAATATCACCATGGCGATTAGAAGACGCACGACGGTCATAATGATAAGCGGGATGTCGTAGCGCGCGTTTGCCTCGCGGAGTCTCTCTCTCTCTGTGCGTTTTGATGCGGGATAGGTCATGGCGAGAAGGAAAGGCGTCATTACAATCAGAGATATTGTTGTGGCAATCAGTCTCCCCCACGACGGGAAGATCTCCTGCATCGCCGGGACGAGGAGGTTGATAGAAACCAAACTGATGGCAATGAGCACTATAGAATAGAGAACCACTCTCCAGAGATAGCGCTTGAAAAGGGAATGCCAAAGCTGGCGTGTAGCACTCGCAGAAGAGGTTGCCTCAGCGGTGTAGCGGTCGATAAGGAAATGCAAACGCTGAGGCAGGTGGGCTTCCACGAAGTTGTAGGCCGGGTCAGCCATGCGGATGAAATAGGGGGTTGTAAAGGTGGTGATAACCGAAACGGCCACCACAATCGGATAAATCTGCGCATCCAGCACCCCGAGACTCATGCCGAGCGAAGCGATGATAAAGGCAAACTCACCTATCTGGGTGAGGGAGAAACCTGATTCGATAGCCACCCGGAGCGACTGTCCGGTGATGAGCATACCGGTAGTTCCGAAGAATATCATACCTACTATCACCACACCCGAAAGCAGAAGGATCGGCGACCAATATTCAGCTATGATGTGAGGATTGACCATCATGCCGACTGAGATGAAAAACACTGAGCCAAAGAGATCTTTAACGGGGAGACAAACCTTCTCGATACGCTCTGCAAAGGATGTCCCTGCAAGTATTGACCCCATGACAAAGGCTCCGAGAGCGAGAGAAAAGCCACACATCACAGAGAACACAGCCATGCCAAGACACAGACCCATCGACACGATGAGAAGCGTTTCAGAATTGAGATACTTACGCTGAGAATTGAGTAGCGACGGGAGCACAAACACCCCAACCACAAACCATATAATAAGGAAGAAGAGAAGTTTGCTGACACTGAAAAGCATTTCGCCACCCTCCACACTGTTGTTGATGGCGATAGATGAAAGAATCACCATCATCAAGACTGCAAAGAGATCCTCGACGATTAGCACGGCAAGCACCAACGAGGCAAACTTACGATGCTTAAGATTGAGGTCGGTAAAGGCCTTGATAATGATAGTCGTTGACGACATTGACAGCATGCCGCCAAGGAAAAGCGAATTTATAAAGGTGAAGCCCAGGAAATGACCCACTACAAAACCTGCTCCCATCATGCCGCAGACAATAAAGAGAGCTGTCACCACGGCGGAGCCTCCTGCGTTGAGCAACTTCTTGAAACTGAACTCCAAACCAAGCGAGAATAGAAGTACTATAATGCCTATCTGAGCCCAAAATTCAATGTTGTCCTCAGTAGTTACCGAGGGAAGGTATTCAAAATTAGGGCTTGCAAGAAATCCGGCCACGATGTAGCCTAACACGACAGGTTGCTTAAGCCATTTGAACAGCAGTGTGGTGACAGCAGCAAGGATCAGGATGAACGAGAGGTCGCGGATGAGACCCTCTACATTGAAAGTCTCTGCCACCGCAGTGGCGCTTGCAAGAATGAGATTAAGCAACATCAGCTATAAATTGTTACCTTTGAGTTTAGAAGAATTACAGAATTAAGAAAGATCTGCCTGATTGGAGAGTGAGATTGAGACGGTTGGGTTGATGCCATGAAGAGCATCGAAGAGATCAATGAAATCTGAGTGCTCCCTAATCAGTATCAGGAGGTTAAGGCGAGTGATTTCAAGATCGTAGTCATACTCCACATAGAATCTTGAAAGATGTATGCCGTTGCTTTCGAGCACTTCCCTATAAGGCTTTATACTTTTTACAATCCCCTTGACTTTCAAGCGGATAGTACGAGCTTCATTACCCACATTCACACCCCTTTCAATCCTCTCGAGGAGAGTCAGGACAATCAGCACAAGAGCTGTGGCGACAAATGAGAGTAGATAGAGTCCACATCCTACAGCCATGCCTATTGTGGCAATAATCCAAATTCCGGCTGCAGTGGTAAGACCCCTGACCGACCCCTTCATCTGAATGATTGCACCGGCGCCGAGGAAACCGATTCCGGAGAGCACCTGTGCTGCTATACGGCTGGGGTCACCGCGAAGAGGTCCCTCTGTCTGCTGACACACATAGATAGAGAGGAGCATGGCAATGCAAGCGCCCATAGAGATGAGAGAGAATGTGCGCAGTCCGGCCATCTGCCCTTTTTGCTTGCGCTCGATGCCTACAAGACTGCCGATGATGAGGCTCACGACAATACGTGTGATCGCCACATCGGTAGTGATATGTATACTGCCTACTGATTGCCAAAAAGATTCCATAATAAAAGAGACAATAGGAGGTAATGGGTTAAAAAAACAGGTGGAAGCAGCTTCAGGTTTAGAATTTAGAAAAGTGCCTGAGGATAGAGAAGTGCTTCAAGCAATGATTTACTTTTTCATCGTAAACCTACGGGAAGCGAGGCGATAACCATCGGTGAAAAGCTCTACGGTGTAGTCACCGGGAGTCAGTGTAGTGTTCACATCCCAATAGATACGGATACCGCTGATTTCGTCGCCGGAATACTCTATGACCTTCCTTGCGGTGGCCGGAACAGAACGACCCTCGAAACTGAAAGATCCTACCCCACCGAGGAGCTGCCCTTCAGGGTTGACAAGACGAAGATAGATAGTCTTCTCACCAACGGGTGTAGAGACATTTTGAAGCACGGTGAAGGTGACCATAAGCTGCTTTGCCTTAGTGATATTTTTCTCCTCCTTGCCATTCTTCTTCAGACCCGTGAGCGAAACGCCGGTGACATTGAGTTTCTCGGCAAGAGTCATTCTCTCATTGAGGGTGGCATTGCTCTTAGTAACCTCCTGGACGCGAGTATTGAGGCGTTCATTCTGGCTCTTTATTTCCTGATTTTCAGCACGCAGTCCGGCATTTTCCTTATTAAGAGAGTCGATCTGAGCTATATAGTGACGCAGCAGGCCTTTGAGAGTAGCAATCTCATTCTGCAGTTCGTTGATGCGAGCCTGAGATTTCACCTTCTCGCTCTTCAGCTCTTTCATGAGTTGCTCTACCTTCGACTTTGCGGCGGTATACTTAGCCAGGATAGTATCGTTGGCCAGACGGTGAGCCTGATCCTCATACTGCTGAAACTCAGCGTTGAGCATATCAAATTCGTTAGAGAGTTTGAGCTGGTCGTTGGAGAGCTGCAGCTCCTCGTTTTCGAGGCGCGCCTCATTGACCTGCGATTTAAGGGAAGCAATCTGAGTGATACCGAAACCTACAGCAAGCAATAGAAGCACTGCAAGCACCACTACGATAATCAAAATTGAAGATTTACCTTTCATATAATTGTGAAATGGGATAATTTGATTTGAGCATACAAAATTACACATAATTTCGTAACTTTGCAGTGAATATGCTCAGAAAATATCACCTGAGAATAGCAGCGATAGTGAGTGCCATCCTACTTCTTGCGGGATGCAGTTCGACACGCCATGTTCCGCAGGGGGAGTATCTGCTCGACGAGGTGTCGATAAATATTGATGGTGACAAAGAGGTGAGCACCACGGAGCTTATCAACTATCTCCGTCAGTCTCCCAACCATGAAGTGCTCGGTTTTTGGAAACTTCAACTCTCCACCTACAATATGTCAGGCGACGACACCACTAAATGGTATAACCGCTGGATCCGCCGCATGGGTCAGGCGCCGGTAATCTATTCCGATGAGTTGACCCGGGCCTCCGCCCACCAGTTGAAACTGGCCATGATCAACCGTGGCTATCTTGAAGCCACAGTCGAAACCGATACAATATTATCACCGGAGGATAAGAAAATCAAGGTGAACTATAAAATCACCACCGGCTCTCCGCGCCGCATCTCAAACATAAAATATGAGATAGCCGACAGCGCACTGGCTGAATTGATCATATCTGACTCGATACTGACCACCATCAAACCCGGAGACAGATTTGACCGCGACAACCTTGACGCAGAGCGCACCCTCATCACCGGTCGCCTGCGCGACCGTGGCTACTACGCATTCAACAAAGAGTATATCACCTTCTACGCCGATACGGCTGAGACAGACAAGAATGTTGACCTCACGATGGTGGTGCGTCCGCCTCGCCGACAAGTCAAAGAGCAGCTCGTGGCAGATTCGCTGCTGACCCACAGTAAATACTACATCAACAAGATCTATTTCATCACCTCAGCATCAGATGATGTGGCTACTGACACGGTAGACTATAAAGATGTCACGATAATTTATGGCAGTGACCGCTACCTTAAGCCTTCGGCACTTCAGGAGAAATGCTTCCTGACACCGGGTGCGCTCTACAAAGCTTCAGAAGTGGATCGCACGTATGAATCGCTTGCTCGTCTATCCATCCTCAAGTCAATCAATATCGAAATGACTCCGGTGGCCTCGGTGGATGGAAGGAAATATCTCAATGCGTATATCCGGCTCACGCGCAACAAGAAACAATCAGTCACCTTTGATGTGGAGGGAACTAATTCAGAAGGCGATCTCGGCTTCGGGCTGGGTGCAACCTATCAGCACCGTAATCTCGCGAAAGGGTCGCAGCTTCTGACGACGCGGCTACGCATGAACTACGAGAGCATCTCGGGATCCTTCAACGGGCTTATCAACAAGCGCTACACCGAGTATGCCGGTGAGGTGGGCATCACATTCCCGAAGTTTGAATTCCCCTTCGCTTCGCAGAGAGTTAGGGAGCGGTTGAACGTCAGCACTGAGTTTGCCCTCTCATTCAACTATCAGGAGCGCCCCGAGTACACCCGAGTGATAGCCGGAGCGGCATGGAAATACAAGTGGGTCAACCGAAACAATACCCGTCGCCACAACTTCGATCTCCTCGACATCAACTATGTATATCTCCCCGAGTCGACCCACGACTTTCTCGACCAGATAGCTCCGGACAATCCACTGCTCCGCTACAGCTATGAAGACCACTTCATCATGAGCATAGGCTACCGCTACTACCACACAAATAAGCGGATACCGGGGATACTGCTGAAGAAGTACACACTTCAACCTACGGTCTACACCATCCGCACCTCCATAGAGACGGCAGGCAACCTGCTCTACGCCATCTCCTCTCTCGGAGATGCCCGCCGTCACAATGGAATTTACCGGGTGTTTGGCATCGACTACTCGCAATATGTGAAAGGCGAGGTGGACTACGCTATCACCCGCAACCTCAATGAGCGTCACTCACTCGCATTTCACGTGGGCGGGGGTATCGGCGTCCCCTATGGCAATTCCACGGTACTCCCCTTTGAGAAAAGGTTCTATGCCGGAGGGGCCAACGGAGTGAGAGGCTGGGGAGTGAGGACACTTGGCCCTGGCAGCTACGACTCCCGCAACTCAGTCACCGACTTTATCAACCAATGCGGTGATATAAGGCTTGATTTAAGCCTCGAATACCGGTCGAAACTCTTCTGGGTTCTCGAAGGGGGTGCCTTCATAGATGCGGGAAATATCTGGACCATCCACAACTATGCCAATCAGCCCGGAGGCATGTTTCATTTCGACACCTTCTGGAAACAGATAGCGCTTGCCTACGGAGTGGGACTGCGCATGGACTTCACCTACTTCCTGCTGCGCCTCGATCTCGGCCTGAAAGCCCACAACCCAGCCTCCGGACAGGACCATTGGCCACTGATACACCCACGCTGGCATAGAGACGCCACATTTCATTTCGCAGTGGGCTATCCATTCTGATGAAACATAAAAAAGTTGCTATATTTGCATTCATAAACCTAAACGAGCAAAATGAAACAGCTTGTAATCTTCGACCTTGACGGCACTCTGCTGAATACAATAGCTGACCTCGGGACAGCCACCAACCATGCCCTGAAGACCTTCGGCTACCCTCTCCACAACATAGCCTCCTACAATATGTTCGTGGGCAATGGAGTGTCACGCCTCATCGAGCGTTCGCTCCCGGAAGATGAGCGCTCGCCGGAGACTATCGAGAAGGTGCGACAGGAATTCATGACTTACTACGACGCACATAAAACTGACTTCACCGAGCCCTATCCCGGTATCAAAGATCTCCTCGAGGAGCTCTCGTCAATGGGGGTGAAAGTGGCTGTAGCCTCCAATAAATATCAACGTGCGGTGAGCGAACTCGTGCGCCATTACTTCCCGGAGACAGACTGGCAAGATATCGAGGGGCAGAAAGATGGCGTGCCTACCAAGCCGGATCCCTCGATAGTGTTTGAGATCCTTGCAAAATGTCCCACAAAGAAATCGAAAGTGCTCTATGTAGGCGACTCGGCTGTAGATATGGAGACAGCCAGGCGAGCCTGCGTTGACTCTTGTGGTGTGACATGGGGATTCCGGCCTGTAAAAGAGCTGAAAGATGCCCACGCTCTCAGCATAGCCGAATCACCATTGGAAATCATCAACATAGTAAGACGTCGGGGACTCGACCTTGAAGATTACGACCAATGATGCAAAAGCAACGGCAGGTTTGTCTGTAAATCATCAGAATCTGCCAACAATTTGCCAGAAATCGTGGCAAAATATACTGACAATTCGAGCTCAAAATAATCGAAGAACTTTCAAATATTTTTATGGCCTACAGACGAATCCTATCCCTTATCATACTCCTCAGCTCGCTGACATCGCTCCAGGCAAAGCTACCGCGCAATGACAACACGCCCACTGTCGACTCCCTTAAAAGAGCTCTCAGTAATGCTAAACTCCCTACTGACTCTTTCGATATCTACCGCGACCTCTTCGATATACTTCCGCGCGACAGTGGCACGGTGATGGGAGTATTGTCGCTCGACGTTGCAGACAGAGCAGGCCGAAGTGCCGAAGCTCTCGACATGATCCGCAATCTCTCCAACCGCTATCTGCGTAATGACTCGATGCTGAATCAGCTCTATCACCGCACCCTTCGCTACGCCGACGCAAAAGATCCTAATCGCGAACCGGGAACCATCCCCGTAGACTACAACGACCTGATGGAGACCCGCACATTCATAAGCTTTTCGAGAAACATACACCAATCAAGATACTCCACACCGGAAAAGCGCAAGGAAGTATTGAACGAGACCCTTCACCGCTACTCGACGCGCCCGCCAAAGGATGTCTACGATAAGATTGTGATGCTCCATTCGCTGTGCAATCTTCTATCAATGATAGGCACGTCGGATATCCTTACAACCTATATCGACTCGCTGGGAGTGCTGATCAACAATCTTCCACCTGAACAGATAGCCCTCCGCAACGCATTCAATGTGCATGCCTCCCTGGCCTATGCCCAAAACGGTCAACCGGAGAAAGCCAAGAATAGCGCTCTGATGACCCTTGACATAATCAATCAACTGGAGAAAAAATCTAAAACCGAAGGGAGAAAATTCCGCGGATACGACTCCAATCGCTACATCATTTACCAACGGCTCCTTTCACTCTACCCTGTCCTAAAACCGAAGGAATTGGAGAAATATTATAAGGCAGCTATGGATCTTGTGGGTCGCGACTATACAGCCTCTCTGACATACGATGATTTCAAAGGACCTGATATCTACTACAACATCGCCAAAAAGAATTATTCCAAGGCACTTCCTGACATAAAGGAAGCCCTTACGAAGCCCTACAATAACGGGCGACGGAAAGATTTGCTGAAATATGAAATAGAGTGTGCAAGGGCCCTAAACGACGAAACAACCCTGCTGGAAGCCTCCACTGAATATATCGACCTTCTCGAAAAACATCTCAATGAAAAGCTCGAGGACAGCTACCGCGAGCTCCAGATGCTCTACTCCACCTACGACATGCAGAACAATTTCAATCGTCTGCAGCTCGAAAAGAAAGCCTCGGAATCGTCGCTGATGCGCACAATCTCCATCGTATCAGGGTTTGCCGTTTTGCTGCTTCTCATCTCGGTGATAGTGCTCACCCGATTAAACAGCAAGAAGAAATCGCTTGTCAACACACTCGACAAATCGAACCGCGAACTGCGCACAGAACGAGAAAACCTTGAAAAATCACGGGAGGAACTCGTCACGGCAAGAGATATGGCTCAGAAAGCCAACAATCTCAAGAGCGACTTCATAAAGAATATGAGGTATGAAGTAAATGCGCCTCTCAAAGCAATACAGGAATACTCACGTCTGATAGTAGACTGTGCCGATGCCTCAAATCATAAATACCTCGAGCGTTTCACTTCTCTGCTGGAGCTCAACAGCGAATTGCTTACCACAATAATCGACGACGTGCTTCATATCTCAGAGATCGACAGCAAGTCAGTGCCCATCTACAACAAGGCCACTGACCTCCGCAACCTCTCGACGATGGTGCTCGACGGGGTGCGCCGCCGTGTCAACCCCGGAGTGTCGCTTCAGTTTGATGCCTCCTCACCCTCCATAAGCCTCTTCACCGACCCACAACGGCTCCATCAGATACTGCTCAATCTGCTCACAAATGCAGCTAAATTCACAACTAAGGGGAGCATCACCCTTGGATTTAAGGAGGAAGAGGAGAGAGTGGTGTTCAGTGTCACCGATACCGGCATAGGAATCAAGCCTGATAAAAAAGATGTGATATTTGACCGCTTCGTGAAGCTCGACCGCGACACCCAGGGAACGGGTCTCGGTCTTACGATCTCGCGACTCATCGCCCGAATGCTCGGAGGAGATGTGGAACTTGACACCACCTATAATAAAGGTGCGCGCTTCGTCCTGTTTTTGCCGAAAAAATAGTAACTTTGCAAGCAGAAGAAACAAACAATGGCAGAAATCAAACGACATCCCCGCTTCCGTACTGAAATTGACTTGGATCTCGTAGACAGAGTCAAGCAGATGGTGCTTGCCGCCCGCGAGATTGTCATCACATGCCATATAAGCCCTGACGGAGATGCTTTAGGTTCGTCGTGTGCGCTTTGCGCAGTGCTCAAATCACTTGGAAAAAAAGCCACGGTAGTGACAGCCGACAGTGCTCCGCGAGTGCTACAGTTCATGCCCGGAGTGCGCGACATCGTCTCTGCCACGCGCCAGGCCGACCGAGCCACAGAGCTCTTCTCATCAGCTGACCTCATCTTCTGCATGGACTTCAATGATCCTGATCGCCTTGACCGGTTAAAAGATGTGTTCCTTGCCAGCAAAGCCTCTAAGGTGATGATCGACCACCATCTGGAGCCGAAACTCGAAGCAGATGTAGAGATATCCTTCCCGGAAATTTCATCGACCTCCGCCCTACTCTATATCTTCCTGTGGCAAGCCCACTGGGCCAATATGCTCAACCGGAGCTCAGCCGCCTGCATCTACACCGGCATGATGACTGACACCGGAAACTTCTCCTACAACTCCAACGACCCTGACCTCTATCTCATAGTCCACGACCTGCTCCTCAAGGGGATAGATAAGGACAATATTTATCGTCTTGTGATGAACACTTCGAGCGAAAGCCGAGTGCGTATAATGGGATACGGACAATATCGCATGATCCGGCTCCACGATCGCAAAGCCGCTATTATTGCCATCAGCGAAGAGGAGCTCAGGGAATTTGACTATAACAAGGGTGACACCGAGGGACTTGTCAATATCCCCCTCTCGATTCCTGAGGTTGTCTACTCGGTGTTTCTAAGAGAAGATGCCAAAGACAACGTCAAGATTTCGATGCGCTCAAAGGGTGATTTCTCTGTAAGCAGAATCTGTGAAGATCATTTTGGTGGCGGAGGCCATGTCAATGCTGCCGGAGGAGAATTTCACGGCACCCTCACAGAGGCTCTCACCAAACTTAATGAAATACTACCCAACTACGATAAATATATCTCATGAAAAAATATTTCCTTCCAATCATTGCACTGATTTGCGTGGTAGCTACCAGCGTATCCTGCCACGACTCAAAAAGTTATGCTGAATTACTCAATGAAGAGAATCAGGCTGTCAACTCATTTTTGGTGCGTCAGAGAGTAATTGATGAGCTTCCCGCCGACAACAACTTTGAGGTCGGAGAACATGCCCCCTACTATCGCATAGATGATGAGGGAAATGTGTATATGCAGGTACTCTCATTAGGCACTGACGGGATGGCGGAGAAAGATCAACGAATCTACTTCCGCTTCAATCGCTACAATCTGTTCTATTATATTGTGGGCGATGACGAAAACAATGCATCCATAGCCGAAGGTAATGCTGACAATATGAACACCCAGTCGACATTTTTCCTCTACGACAACACCACGGTGTCAGAGTCGTATCAATATGGTACAGGAATACAGATGCCGCTTAAATATCTCCCTATAGGCTCCAAGATAAATCTTGTGATAAAATCGCAGGTAGGCCCTTCAAGCGAAATATCATACGTGCAGCCCTACCTTTACAACATTGCCTACTATAAATCAATGATTTAACAAACAAACACCATATTACCATGTCACTGATCAAAAGCATCTCAGGTATCCGCGGAACCATTGGAGGAGCACCCGGTGAGGGACTCTCGCCTCTGGATATAGTGAAATTCACGGCTGCCTACGCCACATTCATCTCCAAGAACACAACCCGCAACAGCAAGACAATAGTTGTTGGGCGCGATGCCCGTCTTAGCGGAAAAATGGTGAACGATATAGTCGTAGGCACTCTAACCGCCATGGGTTTTGATGTAGTGAACATAGGTCAAGCTTCAACTCCCACCACCGAAATAGCGGTCACCGGGGAAAAAGCATGCGGAGGTATCATCCTGACTGCGAGCCACAACCCCAAGCAGTGGAATGCGCTCAAACTCCTCAACGAAGATGGTGAATTTCTCAACGATGCACAGGGGAAAGAAGTGCTCCGTATCGCAGAGGAGGAAGCCTACAGTTTCGCTGATATCGACAGCCTGGGGCATGAATACCACAACGACACCTACAATAAGCGTCATATCGACAGTGTGCTCGCTCTCGACCTTGTAGACACAGAAGCGATCAAGAAGGCCAATTTTACAGTGGCGGTCGATGCCGTGAACTCCGTAGGTGGAGTAGTGATTCCACAGCTGCTTCGGGCACTCGGAGTAGATAATATCATAGAGCTCAATTGCGAGCCCACCGGCAAATTTGCTCACACCCCCGAGCCCATCCCTCAGAATCTCACAGAGATAGCCGACCTTATGTCGACCGGAAAGGCCGATGTAGGCTTCGTGGTAGACCCGGATGTTGACCGTCTGGCAATAGTTATGGAAAATGGGGAGATGTTTGTGGAAGAATACACCCTCGTATCAATCGCCGATTATGTCCTTGGACATACCCCCGGCTCTACCGTATCAAACCTCAGTTCATCGCGTGCGCTGAGAGATGTCACCCACAAACATGGCTGTGAGTATTCAGCAGCTGCTGTGGGAGAGGTGAATGTCACCACCAAAATGAAAGAGACCGGTGCCGTGATAGGAGGTGAAGGGAACGGTGGGGTAATCTATCCCGCCTCCCACTATGGACGCGATGCTCTCGTAGGTGTTGCTCTCTTCCTCACCCTCCTTGCCAAAAGCGGCAAAAAGGTGAGTGAACTCAAAAAGAGCTATCCTGCCTACGAAATAGCCAAAAACAAGATGGAACTTACTCCCGATATTGATGTTGATGCCATCCTTCTCTCCGTAAAAGAAAAATTTGCCGGTGAAAAGATCACAGACATCGATGGTGTCAAGATAGACTTTGAGGACTCATGGGTGCACCTACGAAAATCCAACACAGAGCCTATCATCCGCATCTACAGCGAGGCTCACACCATGGAGGAAGCTGATGAGCTCGCCCGTAAAATCAAGGATATCATTGAAGAAATGATCTGATGGATTGACATCGGGTCGACAATTACGCTAAGAGCCTGTGCCGGAGAGTCCGGCACAGGCTCTTTTATCAACTAAACAGTTGATAATTTAGAACGGAAGTGCGGTTCAAACAATAGTGAATGTCAGGAAAAACAGGACGCTTACCGTCCATTCCGCTCATATCCTATCTCATACCGGAGAATTTGAAAGGGAGGAAGTATTGCAAAAGCGGAGAAAAATTCGTAACTTTGTATGATGGAGCGCAAAAATCAAGCTCCGGATTTATATCGACTGACTACTATTTTCAATAGAAAAATACAAGCCTAATACTCCAAAAAGAGAAATGAACACAAAAGAAGAAAAAGATATTTCGACCATCTCTCCACCTCACGATGAAAGCAATATCATGGTGCTCGGAGCGAAAGTCAATAATCTCAAAAATATTGATGTAGAAATCCCCCGCGGCAAATTGGTGGTGATCACCGGCGTCTCCGGTTCGGGAAAATCATCGCTTGCATTTGACACACTCTATGCAGAGGGACAGCGCCGCTACGTGGAGAGCCTCAGCAGCTACGCCCGCCAGTTTATGGGCAAAATGCCGAAGCCAGAATGTAAGGCTATCCTTGGTCTCCCCCCGGCCATTGCGATAGAACAAAAGGTCAATACCCGCAATCCGCGAAGCACTGTCGGGACATCGACGGAGATTTACGACTACCTGCGTCTGCTCTTCGGACGTGTAGGCCACACCTATTCCACGGTGACAGGAGAAGAGGTAAAGAAACATACCATAGAGGATGTGGTGGCCTACATCATGACCTTCCCTGAGGGAAGCCGCCTTGCGTTGACAGCCCCGATAGAGATGCCTGAAGGGAGAAAATTTCGCTCGCAACTCGATGTATATCTCAAAGCGGGATATACGCGGGTAGTGAAAGGTAGTGAATTTATTGAAATCGAAGAATTGCTCTCAGAGATAGATGGTGCAGACGAATCAAACTATAATCCGGCCGACTACTACCTTCTCACTGACCGCCTGGCTATCTCAAACGACCCGGACGAGCAGAGCCGACTTTATGACTCTATCGAGACCACCTTTTTTGAAGGGAAGGACAAACTAACGGTGATGATAATGACCGACGAAGGGTTTGTCACAAAGGAGTTTTCAAAAATCTTTGAGGCAGACGGGATAAAATTTGAGACACCCACCGAGATGATGTTCAACTTCAACAATCCCGTTGGAGCATGCCCTACATGTGGCGGCTTCGGGAAGGTGTTGGGGATTGATGAACGCCTCGTGGTCCCCGACTCTACCCTATCTATCTACGACAACGCCGTGGCTTGCTGGCGCGGGGACAAGATGAGTGAGTGGAAACGGGCTTTTATTTCGGCTGCCTCCCGCTACGATTTCCCCATCCACAAGCCCTATCTTGATCTGACCACCCGTGAGAAAGATCTGCTCTGGCACGGACCGGAAGACAGGAAGTCTCAGGGACATAAATTATCGTATGATGATTTCCCCTCAATCGACAACTTCTTCCGTATGGTTGATGAAAATCAGTATAAGATACAATATCGCGTGATGAAGGCGCGCTATCAAGGGAAAGCCACCTGCCCCGACTGCCACGGGTCGCGACTTCGCCCGGCAGCCTCTTACGTGAAGGTTGGGGGAAAGAGCATAGGTGAACTTGTGACAATGCCGGTGAAGGAGCTTCTGCAATTCTTCAACGATCTCAAACTTGATGAGAACGACTCAAGAGTGGCCTCGCGATTGATGAAGGAGATAGTCAACCGAATCTCATATCTCGAAGAGGTTGGCCTCGGTTACCTTACACTCGACCGCCTTTCGTCGTCGCTTTCCGGAGGCGAAAGTCAGCGCATCAACCTGGCGACCTCGCTTGGGAGCAGCCTTGTAGGTTCGCTCTATATTCTCGACGAGCCCTCAATAGGGTTACATCCACGCGACACCGATCGTCTTATATCAGTGCTCAAAAAGCTCCGCGACCTTGGCAACACAGTGGTGGTAGTTGAACATGATGAGGAGATCATGAGAGCTGCCGACTATCTTATAGATGTGGGGCCTGATGCGGGGCGACTCGGGGGTGAAATCATCTTTCAGGGAGATCCCGCCGACCTTGTGCCTGAGGAAGCAAAGAAGGTTGAGCCCCGGAGCTACACCGCTAAGTATCTCACGGGTGCACTGAATATCCCGGTGCCGAAGCAGCGCCGACGGTGGCGCGACTACATAGAGGTGGTTGGAGCTCAGGAACATAACCTGAAGGATATTGATGTAAAATTTCCCCTCGGTGTGATGACGGTAGTGACCGGAGTCAGCGGTTCGGGGAAATCGACACTTGTCCGCGACATTCTCTACCGCGCCCTTACTCGTCAGCTCGGCAATCCCGGAGATGCCCCCGGAGCGTTCAGGAAACTTCGCGGCGACCTGACAAGAATAAAGAATGTGGAATTTGTGGATCAGAATCCCATAGGGAAATCCACACGATCAAATCCGGCCACCTATCTGAAGGCATTTGACGAAATTCGCAAACTGTTTGCCTCGACACAAGCGGCAAAACAACTGGGCTTCACGGCCTCCGACTTCTCGTTTAACTCCGAGGGTGGCAGATGTGAGGAGTGTAAAGGTGAAGGATTTATCACCATCGAGATGCAGTTCATGGCCGATATCACCATACCCTGTGAATCGTGCCACGGACGGCGGTATCAGAAGGAGATTCTCGAAGTGGAATATCGAGGTAAAAACATCTATGATATTCTGGAGATGACAATTGATGGCGCAATAGAGTTCTTCTCGGAAGCTGATGGGGCTCAGGTGCGTCGAATCATAAAACGGCTGAAACCTCTGAGCGATGTCGGACTTGGATATATCAAAATCGGGCAGAACTCCTCGTCGCTTTCGGGTGGTGAAAATCAACGAGTGAAACTCGCGTCGTTTTTCGCCGATGAGAAAGCCGAGCCCACGATGTATATCTTCGACGAGCCTACTACGGGCCTGCATTTCCACGACATAGCCACGTTGCTGAAATCGTTTGAGCACCTGATATCCCTGGGTCACACCGTGGTGATTATCGAGCATAATCTTGACCTCATAAAGTGTGCCGATCATATCATTGACATAGGGCCTGAGGGGGGTGACAAAGGCGGGAGCCTTGTTGTGGCAGGGACACCGGAAGAGGTAGCGGCGTGTGAGCGATCTTATACCGGACGGTTCCTGAAAGATGGAATAAAATTGAAAACTACTTAACTCTAACAGCAATAGAATTATAATTGAAATATGGCGAAAATAGGTGATAGGGTCCGCTTTCTCAACGCAGTGGGAGGCGGAGTGATAAGAAGAATCGAGGGAAACATTGCCTATGTTGACGACGATGGCTTTGAAACCCCCACTCTACTTCGTGAACTTGTGGTTGTGGCTTCTGCAGAAGAAACTGTCAACAAGATAGCATTATCCCAGGAGGAGGCTACGTCAAAACTCTCTGCAGTCCAGAGCAAAGCGACTTACGCACCGGAAACTCATCCTGTTGTGGAAGAACAGCCCGGAGGCGATAGACTCAATGTGGTGCTTGCCTACGAGCCAGACGATCTTCACCATCTCTCTCAGAGCAGATTTGACACATATCTTGTGAACGACTCCAACTACTATCTCTATTTCACTTACCTGACAAGATCAGATGAGGCTCAGGGGTGGACCACACGGTTTGCGGGAATCGTGGAACCGAATATCCAGGTGTTTCTCGGTGAAATCACCGGGAGCGATCTCCCTGAAATGGATAGAGTGGCGGTGCAGATGATAGCGTTTAAATCAGACCGTGAATTCAAATTGAAATCGCCCATGGCTATCGAAACGGCTCTCGATACCTCAAAATTTTTCAAACTCCACTGCTTCAAGAGCAATCCATACTTCGATAAGGATGTGATAGCTATTGACCTTGTAACCAACGATGTGGTAAGAAAGAGGATGGTGATAGACTCTTCCCGGATCGAGATGGCTGTGAAGGAAAAGAATGATCTGGCACGCCCGACACGTAAACCGGTCAGCAAGAAACCGGCTCGCCACTCTGACATAATAGAGGTGGACCTTCACATCAATGAACTGCTCGACTCTACCCGAGGGCTCTCCCCAGCCGATATACTTAATTATCAGATAGATGAGTTCAGGAGGGTGATGGATGCAAATCTAAAAAATAAGGGGCAGAAAATAGTTTTTATCCATGGTAAGGGCGAGGGAGTCCTACGGGCTGCCCTGATGAAAGAGTTGAACCATAAGTATAAAGGTCATAAGGTGCAGGACGCTTCCTTCAGGGAGTATGGTTTCGGTGCTACTCAAATCACTATCTAAGAATGATATAAGGAGATGATAATTTGGTTTTCAGGCACCGGCAACTCGCAATATGTTGCCGAAAAGTATGCTGAAATATCAGGCGATAAGATGATTGTTGCAATTCCTTCCATTGTCGAGGAAGGGATTGCGGTCACAGACAGCGATAAAGCCGTTGTTTGGGTTTTCCCGGTCTATTCATGGGGAGTGCCTCCCTACGTAAGGGATGCCATCAGGAAGATGCATGTCGATGGGTTTGACCGACTTACTCACCACCTCATACTGACTTGCGGCGACGACTGCGGGATGGCACCTGAGATGTGGCGCAAAGAGCTGAAGCGACGTGGATGGACTACCGGAAACAGTTACACGGTGATTCAACCCAATAACTATGTGGCTATGAAGGGATTTGATGTTGACAGCAGCGAGGTTGCCACTAAAAAACTCGCCGCAACCGAGCATAGAGTCAGAGAAATAGCTGCGGAGTTAGAGGGGTATGATAGCGCAAGGAATGGGAATAAGAATGATGTTGTGAGAGGGAGTTTCCCTCGGCTCAAGACAGGCATAGTCTATCCATGGTTTGTGCGCTTTGCCATGTCTGTTAAGCCGTTTCACGCCACTGACAGCTGTATATCGTGTGGGAAATGTGAGCGGATCTGCCCTCTCGGCAACATTGAACTTGTAGATACTACGGATTCCGGCCGGAAGCGCCCGCAATGGCACGACCATTGCGCCGGATGTCTGGCATGCTATCATGTGTGTCCTGTTCATGCTGTGGAATACGGTGACAAGACACTTCATAAAGGGCAGTATCTCAATCCGTTTGTCGACCGAAGCAAGAGATGATTAGCCCTCACGACAGAATATCAAAAATTATTATCAAAAAAATTTACTTGAGATAGAACCTTTTTCAAACCACTGGTGTTATATCATTGTAACAAGAAATAAACACCACTCAAACAAAAGGTACAATATGGAAAAGAAATCTATCAAAGGTTCGAAGACTGAACAGAATCTCCTCGCAGCATTCGCCGGTGAAAGCCAAGCCCGCTCTCGCTACACGCTTTTTGCAAAAAAAGCTCGCGAAGAGGGATATGAGCAAATTGCTAAGATCTTCCTTATCACTGCAGAGCAGGAACTTAGCCACGCCGAACTTTTCTTCTCACGCCTTGAAGGTGGTGTTGTGCAGATCAATGCCGGCTATCCTGCCGGAGTGGTGGCCGACACTATGACCAACCTTCGCGAAGCAGCCGCAGGCGAGCGCGAAGAGTGGAGCGACCTCTATTCAAATTTTGCTCAGACAGCAGAAGATGAAGGATTCAAAGATGTTGCTACCATGTTTAAGATGGTTGCCAAAGTGGAGACAGAGCATGAGGAGCGTTATCTTAAGCTTCTTGAGCGCCTCACAAACGAACAGGAATTTAGCAGCGAAAACCCTGAAGAGGAATGGCAATGCATGCATTGCGGCTATGTTCACAAGGGCAAATCAGCACCCAAGCGTTGCCCCGTTTGTGGCAAAGAGCAAGGTTACTTTGAAAGAAAAGCCGACAACTACTAAAGACCTCAAACTACAATAGGTAATTACATATATAATAATCCGTTAGGAAAAAACAAGTAAAAGCATCAGCCGGGAGTCTTGAACACTATCGAGACTCCCGGCTAATTATTTGTCATTATTTTCAGGTTAGAGGGTGCGGAAACGGCGACAAAACGGATATAATAACTGATGGAAAGCGGCTTGATGGAGCCGGGACACGTTATTCTCGGTAATATACTCTCTTGACTCGTTGGGAGATGGAGGTGAGTACTTCGTAAGGGATGGTTGAGAGAGCGTTGGCAATGGTGTCGACCGGGATATTTTCGCCGAATATCTCCACCCGGTCGCCAACCTCCACGCCCGGGACATCGGTAACATCTATCATGCAGGCATCCATGCAGATATTTCCTACAGTGGGACAGAGCACGCCTTTCACCATCACAGATGTTCCACCATTACCGAGATGACGGTTGATGCCGTCGGCATAGCCAATGGGGACTGTGGCAATGACTGAGTCGCGTGTCAACCGGCCGCGACGATTATAGCCTATGGAAGTGCCTGCAGGCCACTTCTTTAATGAGATTATGAGGGTGTAGAGCGAGGATACGGGTCTGAGGTCGTCCTGCGAACCATCGTTGAGCGTTTTCACGCCATAGAGTCCGATGCCGAGTCTGACCATATCATATTGATATTCGGGGAAGCGGGTGATACCGGTAGAGTTCAGGATATGGCGGATGATTTTCCGTTCAGGGAAAGCCTCGCAAAGCATCCGGCAACAGTCATCGAAATATCTGAACTGGCTATAAGTATATTCATCATCGAGGGGATCGTCGGCTGCACAGAGGTGTGAGAAAATCGATTTGGGTATGACACAATCGGTCGACCTAAGCACCTCGATCACTTCAGGGAGGGTCTCCTTGAGGAATCCGAGACGGTGCATGCCGGAATCGATCTTGATATGCACAGGATAGTCCTTGATGCCCATTCTCTCAGCCTCTGCGATAAGGGAACGCAGGAAGTCGATGCTGAAAATCTCCGGTTCGAGACGGTCAGCAAAGATGCTCTGCAGGGAATCGACCGTAGGGTTAAGGACGAGGATAGGCATTGTAATACCTGCGCGACGGAGATCAGCACCCTCGTCGTGGACAGCAACGGCGAGATACGTTGCACCCTGGGCCTGGAGAGTACGCGCAAGTTCATGAGACCCGGCTCCATAGCCTGAGGCTTTGATCATGCAGGCGATCCCGGTCTCCGGTTTGATACGCGACCGGAAGGCATTGAAATTGTCGACCACCGCATCAAGGTTGATTTCGAGCACAGTCTCGTGGCGACGCTTCTCAAGCATTTCGCATATCTTCTCAAATTGGAAATCAGGGGCACCTTTGATGAGTATCATCTCGTTGCGGAACTCTGATGGAGAGGTTGCCGATATGAATTCTTTGGTGGAATGATAAAACCGGCTATTAAGAGGGAAAAAGCGGGCATTGCGCTCCATCTCTGACCCTATGCCTATCAGGCGCTCTACACCAAAACGTTGCAACAGTTGGGCCATCTCGGCATAGGTTGCGTCGTCGGTTTTCGAATCGTCGCCAAGATCGCTGATAATTGCTGTCAGGCTGCTTCCGGGTGCCTGCCTGCGGCGCATGAAGTCCAATGCCGGCTCAAGGGAGCTGAAGTCGCTTGTGAAGCTATCGTGGATCAGAAGGTTTCCCCCTACCCCTTCGATTACTTCCAGACGTGTTCCCACCGCAGTCAGCTTTCTCATCCTTTGAGCGATCACATCCGGATTCTTACCAAGATATAGCATAGCTGCAAGGCAATGGATAGAGTTTTCGAGGTCGGAGGATCCGGTAAGCGGAAGGTCAATGTGGCCATCTATCCCATTTTCATATTTGTAGGAGTAATGAGTGAGGCCACCCTCTATTCTTACGTCGTAAATATAGAGCTTTGAGTGGGGGTCTGTGCGCGACCATCCTATTGTAGTCTCTACGGGGGCTACACATTCGGAGATAAGCGGATCGTCGGCATTGAATATCACGCATTTACACCCTTCAAGCAGTGAAGCCTTCTCGCGATACTTCTGCTCGATTGAAGTGAAACCCGAACTGTGGGCCGGTCCGATATTGGTGAAGATGCCAATTTCGGGTCTGATGATGGCCTTAAGCTGCTGCATTTCTCCGGGGAGAGAGATACCGGCTTCGAAGATTGCAAGCTGTGTCGACTCGGAGAGTTGCCAGAGCGATAGCGGAACACCTATCTGAGAATTATAGCTGCGGGGGCTTCGAGTGATTCGATAGTCGCTGTGGAGCAATTGATTAAGCCATTCCTTAACAGTGGTCTTCCCCCGGCTTCCGGTGATAGTAATAACCTGCGGCGAGAAGCGGCGTCGATGGTGGCCGGCCAGAGTCCTCAATGCATCATTTGATGATGGAACAATGAGAAAATTTGCATCCGCTAAGTGCGAAAGGTCAGCCGGCAAACTCTCCACCACAAAATTTCTCACACCCTTCCGGTAGAGTTCGTTGATATAGCGATGCCCATCACCTGTGGGGGTTCTGATAGCAAAAAATAAGGTTGCAGAGGGATTTGTGAGTGAACGGCTGTCGGTGAGCAGTTGGCTAATCAAAGCCCCACTGTCGCAAATTTTGGAGTCTGCTCCAATTATCGTTGAGATATCTTCGATTCTATAGTTCATCTCTTTATCAAATTTCATTTAAAGAGGTTGGATTCAAAGTTTATGAGTCCGGCGAAAATTTTGGAATGCCTGATTCAGGACCGGGAAGCGGGCAAGCAACGCCTCGGCTTGCTCCTTCCGTCTCAGCATCTCATGGCCAACAGCAGAAGGATCTGTGGTTAAAATCGTGTGACTTAGGCGTGTAGTAAGTTTTGAAGCTTCCGAGGCTATATGCCTGGTTTCTCGATCGAAATAGCTATCAGAAAACAGATCAAAAATATAGTCTACGGCTACTTGCGATGGATGCTTCATATCGGGAGCGTAGAAACGATAATCCCTGAGATCGTCCATCATAATCTCGTAGGCAGGGAAATAGTCAACGCTTTGGCCAAACCTCCATGATTGGAGAGAGTCGATGGCAAGCAGGAGCGCGGATTTTGACAATTGATTGCCATGAGCTCCAAGGCCAAGATATCGAAGAGGACTGACTGTAAATATAATTTTTACATCCGGGTTAACCGCTAAAATTCGCTCAACGGTCTCCTCCAAGATATTGCGGCACTCCTCGAGCGAAAGACAGCGATGGTTGAATCGGGCGGCGGGAAGTTTGTGGCAGTTAGCTACAGGAGCGCCCGTCTCTTTCTCAAAGAAAGTCCAAGTAGTGGCCGGAGTGAGGATCACCACAGATGCTTCGCGCAGAGCCTTAGCCCCCTCCGCAATCGACCTGTTCATCTTTTCCAAAGCATCAGAGCGACTTTCGGCGGAGTAGCTTGAATGGAAAAAGAAACTATGGTGTAGGCCCGAGTGTTCAAACAGGGAATTTTCAGCTATACCTTTGTCATTCTGCAGAAGTTTTATTGCCCCGAGAATCGACAGAGGGTTGTAAATAGCACCGAAGGGATTGACGGTAGCCTCGAAAAGCAGTGACGTCAGACAGGCACCGATATTATCGGCGAAACAGGAGCCTAACATCAAAATCGGGCTGCCATGGCGTATGGTCCCGATCCTTCCTGGCAGAGGCTTCAATTTAGTTCTGAATTCCATGCGTGGACGTCACTCATTTACTCCCGCAAAAGTACAAAAAATAGTCACAAATATCAACCCTCTGAAGTTTGATATCTGTAACTATATTAAGAGCCTGTCCCATAATATATGTTAACGCTGAGGTCGCATATCTCGGAGGGAT
>CAZUEY010000027.1:0-26642 GCA_964619395.1 uncultured Staphylococcus sp.
GCTCAATGGCTGACCGCCTCAGCGTTAACATATATTATGGGACAGGCTCTAAGAGTCATCGCAAAGCGATCTCTCCCATCAAAGCGGGTGGGGAGGTTAACGTGAAATTTGTTTTATTGGTTTTGCGGGGATGCCTCCGACTATGGTCATTGGGTCAACATTTTTAGTGACCACGGCACCGGCAGCGATGATGGCACCTTCTCCTATTGTCACCCCGGGGAGAATCGTGACATTGGCTCCAACCCAGACTTTATCAGCAATCTTAACAGGTGAGCATGTCATGTCGCCACGCTCCTCAGGATTCTTCGAATGATTGACTGTGCATATCGTGCAGTGATGCCCTATGAGGCAATCTTCGCCTATCGTGATGCCTCCCCAGTCTTGAAACGTACAACCCATGTTGACAAACGTGCCTCTCCCTATGGAGATATTCTGACCGCAATCAGTGTAGAATGGAGGAAACAGACCGAAAGAATCATCGAGAGGTTTCCGGAGCAATTCAGACATGAGCCGGCGAAGCTCATCCGGCTCATGATAGGTGGAGTTGATACGGGCGGTGAGTCGGAGAGCACGTTGGCTCATAGCGTGCATCACAAGGTGCATTTCGCTTCCGGCCACAATAAGATAGCCCGCGGAGGCGAACTCAAGAAACTCTTTTTCAGTCATAATTCGTGTCTGGCAGGGGGTAATAACCTATTTGCAACCATTACCATGTAAAGCGGTAGCGTTTGCGTTCAGAGGGCGGTGAGACGGTCGTTAAGAAGACGGCCGCGCAGAGCCGAGAAGTGGCGGTGGGCATCAGATGTGTGGAGGTAGGTGTCTATGGCCTCTGCATGTCGATGATTGTGGAGGTCAGTACCGAGGAAGTCTACGTAGCCCTTCTCGATAAGTTTTTCGGCAGTGCGCTTTTCCTTCTTGGAATAGTGGCCGGCGAGCGAGAGAAGATTTATCTGGAAGAGGGTGCCGGCGCGATGGAGCGCATCATAGCGCTCGGGGTGATCCTCAAAATAGTAATGATATCTTTCAGGATGAGCAAGGATAGGACGGAAGCCTTTGATCTTCAGATCGAAAAGAAATTGGTCGAGTTGCCACGGCTCCTGGACGAAAGAATTCTCCACGAGCAGAAATCCGTCAGGGAAAGGTGTGATGAGCCCCGCTTCAAGCTGCTCACGGAAGAAGTCGTCGATACGATTTTCTGAAGCACGCGAGAGAGTCACCTCTATTCCTTCTCTTTTGAGAGCCTCACGTAGCTCTTCGAGGGGGGGATCAAGGATGTCAGGCGTATTGGGAAATGTGACGTCGGTGATATGAGGAGTGGCGATTATTCGCTTTATGCCCCAGTCGTGCATCCGTCTGACAAGGTCGACGGATGTTGCGAGGTCAGGGGAACCGTCGTCCACTCCCGGGATGATATGACAGTGGATATCAGTGACAAAGGGTAGCTCGGCCTTAGCCTTTTTCCCGGAAAAAATATTGAAAAGTGCCATTGAAAGTATATCAGGGTGGGGTTGGAGGTGAGGGGAGAGTGGAGAATAGCAGGTAGAAAGGGACCGGCGCTGAATTAAAGGGAAGACACGGTGTTAATCTGAGCGGCATCGGCCGGGGTGATATAGTCAGTGACCATCATATCGACACCGCAGTCACGCAGACGGCGATATTCGGCGGGGTCGTTGACAGTCCAGACATTGACCTTTACGCCGGCATCGTGGTAGCGTCTGACACAATCCTCATCCACAAGGTCGGCGCGAATCTGAACATCAAGGTTTCTGACACACGACCAGTCAAAGCGCTCCTGCCACTTGGTGTCGGCCTGAAATTGGAGCAACATTTCCGGGTGATGTTCGCGGAGATATTCGATATAGTCAGGCTCGGATGTAAGAAGTATGCAGGTCGACTCCTGATTTTTAGACTTCACAAGTTCCACGAGCTTGGAGAGGAAGGCGCAATCCTTCGGATCCTTATTGAGTTTCTTAAGGTGAAGAAGGGGAGATACTGAGTTGGCTTTGCAGATATCGAGAAATTCCTCCACCGTGCAGATGGTGCCACCCTCGTAGGTGCCATGGTCACGCTCCTGGAGGTAACGCTCCGAACGGAGACTGTCGAGAGGCATAGATGCCACCTTCATGCGGCCGCCGAGGCGGTCGGTTTTACCATCGTGGGAGGTTATAAACACAGAGTCGGCGCTCAGTCGCACATGAGCTTCCATCATGGGAAATCCTCTGCGGGCGCCCTCGCGATAGGCTTCGGCAGTGTTTTCGATAGCGTAGCCACATCCGCGACGCCCTATGAGCAGCGGTTCGGAGGCAGTGGCAGCCGACGACAGGAGAGTGGCTGCTATTAGTGAAAGTGAGAGTTTGCGTAACATCATTGCTTATTGGTTTTTATATAGATAACGTTGAAAATGTGCTGTTCATTATGAAGCCGAATTGATTTTTAGGAATCCTTTCGGCCGGGTGAAGGTGGTGGCGAGAGAAGGAGATGATGTGTCATACTTCTATAAGGTCGAGGAGTATTGAGTTGGATTCGAGCCACAGATCTTCAGGTATTATAATACTCCCTGTTGGGGTCTTCAGGAGTTTACCCAGACTCAGGAGCCGCTCAGAACCGGCCTCAAACCGCTCCATTATCTTCGGACCGAATCCGAGGCTGATCTCCCGCGGATCAAGTCCGCGAAGTGTCCGCAAACGGGTGATGAGCAGTTCATTGTAGCGGTTTAGTGGAGTCTCTTCCTCCTTTACGGCAAATCCACGTCCGCCGGAGGCTATATAATCTTTGAGTGAGGAGGGATTGTAGAAGCGCACACCCTTGAGAAGAGAGTGTGCCGCCGGACCAAGCCCCAGATAATCAGAGCCATCCCAGTAGGAGGAATTGTGAATAGCCTCACGCCCCGGCAGAGCGAAATTTGAAATCTCATAGTGGTTATAGCCTGCCTGGCGAGTGGCATCGCAAAGGTGACCATACATGCTCAGAAGGGTATCATCGTCGGTCTCAGCCAGTCTGCCGGCCTGGAGCATGGCTGAGAGGCGCGTGCCCGGTTCGTAGGAGAGCAGGTAGGCCGAGATATGCTCCGGACCCAGAGAGAGAAGGGTTGACAGAGACTCCCGCCAGGAGTCAAGCGACTGCCCGGGGAGACCATAGATGAGGTCGCAGCTGATATTCTCTATGCCACCCCGGCGGAGTGTCGTGAATGCCTCGACAGCACGCTTCGCATCGTGGCGTCGCCCCACGATGGAGAGCTCGCTGTCAGCAAAAGACTGCACCCCCATGCTGACGCGCCGAATGGGGGTCTGCGAGACGAGAAACTCTACAAATCCGCTGTCGACATCTTCAGGGTTGACCTCGATGGTAGCCTCGCGCAATTGCTCTCTGTCAAGAGGGAAAATCGCAAGCAGCCAGCTGAGCAGTTCGCGCGGGAGCGACGATGGGGTTCCCCCTCCGAGATAGAGAGTGTCGATCGGCTCGTCGAATCCCGCAGAGCGCTCACACCACTCGCTGCGGAGAGCCTCCACATAAGCCTCCATCCACTCCTGCCGAGGGGTGGAGTAGAAATCGCAGTAGGCGCATTTCGAGATGCAGAAGGGTATGTGGATGTAGAGTTTCATCAGATTTTTTGCTTGCGGCAGACAGCCTTAAAGCTGCAGAAGTGACAATTGGCATCCCCCTCAGCCTGTGTGAATGGCACCTCGGGATCGAAAATCTCAGCAATTTTGGCTTTGAAAAGCTTCAGAAACTCTTCGTTGACATCATGATAATCGAGTAGCGGAGTGTCGCAGAAAGTGACAGGTCTGAGCCCCACAGTGGAGAGAGTGCGGAAGAGATAGATTTGAGGGGTGATGGGATCGTCAGTCTTAGTCTCCTCGGCATAAGCATTGCAGTAGAAGAGTAGCTGCAGCAGCGCCTTGGGGCGATGATCGAGCGAGGCATCGAAGAGTTCCTCCACGCTTTTGAAAGTGGTAGGGTCACTTCCGGTCTTGTAGTCAACGATGCGGAGCCGCCCCAACCCCTCGCCGTAGCAGCCGCCGGGATAGATTCGGTCAATGCGGTCGATATACTGTTTGATATTAACTCTCAGATTCTTATTTATCTCCATGGTGCCGAGCACCTTATGTTCGCCATCGATATAGTCGAAGGGGGCTATCTCCTTCTCGGCCCTGAACATAAGGATGAGAAAATGCTTCATCACTTTGGCGAGCACTTTGCTTTCGCCGGAGAGAGGGGTGAGGTCGCCGGCGGGTCGCCGATTGTATTTCTCATTGATCAGGGCTGTGAGAACCCGGTCGATGCGTCGGTTGTCGGCAATGAGAGCATCGAGAATCTCCGCAGTCACCTTCACCTCCTTGGCATCGCCTCGCAGCTGCTTGTAGATCAGCTCGGCGGCTTCGTGGAGGATACTGCCATAGGTTGCAGCATCCATGTAGTCGATATGATCTTCATCGAGGTCGAGTCCGCAGAGGCGTTTGAGATAGAAGGAGAGCGGGCAGTTGATGTACTCGTTTATGGTAGAGGCCGAGAGACATGGGCCACCGGGGAGGGTGTATTGTTCAAGACGTTTGAGGATATCCGGGGTCTTCCGGATCACGATCCCCTCCTCTTCGTTGAATTCTGAGGGGAAGACAGCTGTATCGTGGACCACCTCACACTCGGGGAAGAGGTAGAGCAGTTGCAGCAGATAGCGCGAAATCTCGTTGCTGTTGGTCCCTACGGTGCGCGCATCGTAGTAGAGCTGCACATTTGATGCACGGGAGATGAGGCGATAGAAGGAGTAGGAAAAAATCGACTCCTGAAGCTCGGTGGTGGAAAGGCCATAGCTATGCCGCAGAGTGTCAGGGATAAAGGAGCGGACATACTGCTTGCGGGGGAATATGCGCTCATTCATGGAGAGCATGATGAGATTGTCGAAGTCGAGGGCTCGTGTCTCAAGCATTCCCATCAGTTGCAATCCTTCGAGAGGCTCGCCTGTGAAGCGGAGCTGGGCGGTTGAGAGGGTGTTCTGGAGGAGCTGCATGAAAGTGGTGTCCTTCATCTCTATATGCCGGCGTCGGCAAAGGCGATAGAGAGTGGCGAGCTCTGTCAGATAGTTGTCGATGATATAGTGGTCGATTTTCAGTGACGGGTCATTCCCTGTGAAGTCGCTGAGAGCCGAAAGTATGTTGAAGAAATAGTCGTTGACCTCCTCAAGCGAATTGGTGTCTGCCACGGCGGTGAAGATGAAGCTCAGTGCCGGGGCTGTTTCAGCAATTCTGGGGGTAGGCACCATATAGAGGCGCTGCTCAGTGATGAGTCGCAGCAATGCGTTGGTCTCGGCAGGGGCAAAAGCCTGGAGCAAGGGGTGGGTGAGCACACTGCGGATATCCTCGTAGAAGAAGGCCCACTCATCGCGTGATCGCGAACTCCGCAGCTGCATATTGACCACTGATGTTATCAACGAGCATGCTGATGAACTCTTGATAGGGAAGCCCATGGTGATGTTGAGGGTAGAGATCTTCTCAGGCACCGAGTGGACCATAGGGATAAAGAGCGATTCGTCAGGGAGTACCACGGCTGTGTCGATTGCATTATCAGGATGGCTGATAATTTTCGCATCGATCCACTGCTCCAGACATTTCCCTGCCATCTTGGTCTGCGCAAAGGAGCCGGGCACACCGGTGATATGGATTTTGGGAAATCGCTTCTCCTCGGGGAACAGCGCCGAGAGATCGTAGAGCGATGGGAAGCACTCAACATTGCGCTTCATGAAATGGGCAGCACGGTTGCCCTCGGCAGCGAGCGCCGGAGAGGCGCAGTCCCAGTAGAAATCTGCAGCCCCGCGGGCCATCAGTTTCTCGAAAATCCTGATTTCAGCCAGTGTCAGCACATTGAATCCTACAAATACATACCTGCTGAAGGGTAGGGGGCGGTCAGAGGCTCGGGAAAGATACTCCACGGCATTACGGGCAAACATTCCAGCCGTGGCAAGACCATCGGCGCGCAGTGCCTCCTTGAAGCGCTCAAAGAGGGTGTCGAGCACCTCCCAGAGCTTAAGGAATTTCGACTCCAAGGGGGTGGGTTCGTTGTGGATATGGTTCCAGAACTCGTCAGGGCTCCTCATCTCGTAGCTCTCCCCCCAGTAACGGTTGATGATTTCGATCTGCTCCGGGGTCAGATAGTTGGCACTCACTTCGCGGAAGCGCTTGAGGTTGACAAAAAGTTTGTGGGGGTCGGCCAGGCTGAGGTCAACATCGTTGAAATCGTTAAGCAGCATCTCCCCCCAGAATAGGAAGCGGTCGAAGTCGCCGATATCGTCGCTGAGCTTGCGATACTCGTCGTAGAGGATGAAGAGCTGGTCAAGGCGCGGAGCCTCTACGAGGTGCGAAAAACTCCGGGTTACGTCAGAAATGGTTGCAATCCGTGGGAGAATCAGCGGCTCCCTGCCTTTGGTCTGCTTCAGATAATGTTCGAAGAAGGTGCCGCTGCGCTTGTTGGGAAACACGAAGCAGATGTCTGCAAAGGCGGCCGCCTCATTGCGGAGATATGTGAGAGCTACTTGTTGAAGAAATGGAGTCATATCCAGAGGCCGGAACTTAGAAGTTCTTGATGAGGATTATCATTTTGATAGCGAAGTCGAAGTTCACGATTTTGCCATTGGCATTGGCTGCAATCTCTTGGGCCGCGCGGTCCATCTCATGGATTATCGCCTCGGCGTTGTTTTCAGTGATGAAGCGGGCAAACCGCTGACTGAAAGCAGCCTCCGTGGTGTTGAGATAGAGGAGCGAGGGGAGATTGAAGTTGAAGATGAAATTTTCGCGAATCAAGCGGCGGCAGTAGTCGTAGAACTTCACCTCCTGCTCGCGACCGAGAGCCGTCACATCGTTGCTCCACTCCTTGAGCCCCTTGACATCGCGCTGGTAGGCGAGACGCATAAGTCTGACAAAGAGGTCGAAAAACATGCGGCTCACACTCGTGGCATCCATAGAGCGGAGGGCGGCATTTATATTACCGTCGGCCACATGGGCTATGGCCATGGCGTCAGTATGGTCGAGGGCGAGATGCTCCTCCACGTATGCACCCACAGCATCGTCGCTGAGTTTACGCATCGCTATGGGGCGACAGCGGGAATAGATGGTGGGGAGGATGCCTGAAGCATCGTTGGAGACAAGGATGAAGACAGTGTCGGAGTGTGGTTCCTCGATAAGCTTGAGAAGTTTGTTGGCGGTCTGCTCGTTCATCTTCTCGGGAAGCCAGATGATCACGGTCTTGTAGCGGGAGAGCATGGTGGTGACAGCCAGGCGCTCCTCAAGGGCCTGGCTCTCGTAGACATAGATTTGCGGTTGAGCATTTTTGTTTTCAAAATATGTCACCCATTTGTCGAAATCCATGTAGGGAGAAGCCTGAGTGAACTCCTTGAATTCCGCCATATAGTCGGCAGAAACCGGCTCCTTGAGCTTGGTGGTCTTCATCACCGGAAAGACAAAAATCGAGTCGACATGATTGAAGCTCTCATGCTGACGGCAGGAATTGCACACCCCGCAAGGCTCCCCGTCAGGGGTAGGGGAGGAGCAGTGGAGAAATTGCGAAAAAGTGCGGGCGAGAAGAAACTTACCTATGCCGGCGGGCCCATGGAGCAGAAGAGCGTGAGGCACCCTCGAGTCTGCCACCATGTCGCGAAGCTGGCGCTTGACATTTTCGTGTGCTGGTATCTGGCTGAATTTCATAGTAGGGCAAAGATAACGAAAATAAGCCAAAAAATTGCTATATTTGCACCACTATGCTCGATGTATTGAAATTCAATCGCAAGCCTTATAAGGTAGGCGTGGTGCTCAGCGGAGGTGGAGCACGCGGATTTGCACACGCAGGAGCCCTTCAGGCTCTTGAGGAAGTGGGTATAAAGCCTGACATCGTGGCCGGAGTGAGCGCAGGCTCGGTAGTGACCGCGATGTATGCCGGCGGGATGTCGCCCCGCGAGATCGTCAAGGTGTTTGGCGATGCTTCGTTTGGTGACTTCGCCGAGTTTGGAGTGCCCCGCGATGGATTTTTCTCCATGGATGGTTTCAAGCGCTTTCTTGCCAAAAACATACCTTATGAGCGGATCGAAGACCTCCCGCTGCCGGCTGTGGTCTGCGCTACGGATCTCGACAACTACAAGGCCGCGGCCTTCTTCGAAGGGCCTCTGGTAGACTGCGTTGCAGCCTCCTGCAGTATCCCTATCATTTTCAAGCCGGTCAGGATCGATGGGGTCACCTATGTTGACGGAGGTGTGCTGGCCAACCTTCCGGCCTGGGCCATAAGGGAAAAATGCAAATATCTGATAGGAATCAACTGCAGCCCGATGCCCCGGCGCGGGAAACCGCGGACTCTCATCGACATCGCGCATTGCACCTACGATATACTTGTAAAAAACAACTCCAAGCCGCAGATGGAGCTTTGCGATCTTGCTGTGAGTGTAGATGATATCGCCGGCTATAAAGTTTTCAACCTGCGGGAGATACGCAAGGTGTTCCGCTCAGGCTACGACTCCACTCTTGCCGCCCTTCTCGATGCCGGATTCACACATCGCGGCGAAATTTCAGCCAAAAAATGACCGAAATGAAAAAAAAGACCATTATCTATCAGCTTCTCCCTCGTCTCTTCACCAATAATAATCCTAATTGTATTCCCTCCGGCACATTAGCCCAAAACGGCTCCGGAAAGTTCAACGATATCACACCCGCTGTGCTGAAAAGCATAAAGGAACTGGGTATCACCCACGTCTGGTATACCGGGGTGATCGAACACGCCACCAAAACGGACTACAGCGACCGCGGAATTCGTCCCGACAATCCGCATGTGGTCAAGGGCGAGGCCGGTTCGCCCTATGCCATAAAGGACTACTACGATGTAGATCCTGACCTGGCAGTGGATGTCAGCAGCCGTATGGGGGAGTTTGAGGCCTTGGTGGCGCGTACCCACAAGGCCGGGATGGGTGTAGTGATCGACTTCGTACCCAACCACACTGCCCGCTGCTATAACAGCGACGCAAAGCCCGCAGGGGTGAGCGACTTCGGCGAACACGACAATGTGGATATGTTTTTCTCACCCGACAACAACTATTACTATATCACACGCCAGCTCTTCGCCCCGAATATCGATATGGGCACCGGCAAGAAGGCCTACGTGGAATTTCCCGCCAAGGCTACCGGCGACGACTGCTTCACAGCCTTCCCCGGGGTCTACAACTGGTATGAGACAGTGAAGCTCAACTATGGCCGCGACCCTGACAACTGGTCGACACACTATGACCCTATCCCCGACACCTGGAACAAGATGCTACATATCCTCTGCTTCTGGGCATCAAAGGGTGTCGATGCGTTCCGCTGCGACATGGCCCACATGGTGCCTCTCGAGTTTTGGGAGTGGGTGATAAAGGGTGTGAAGGCCAAATACCCCAATGTGAAGTTTATCGCCGAGCTCTACGATGTCGGCATCTATCGCGACTTCATCTGGCGCGGAGGGTTTGACTATCTCTACGACAAGGTTAACCTCTATGACACACTGCGAGGGGTGCAGTGCTCCAACTATTCCGCCGCAACTATCACCAATTGCTGGCAGACAGTGGAGGGGATAGCAGGCAATATGCTCAACTTTCTCGAGAACCACGACGAGCAGCGCTTCGGTTCGAAATTCTTCGCCGGCGATGCCGCCAAGGTAATCCCGGCACTGGTGGTGAGCTCTATGATTTCCACCGGCCCGATGATGATCTATATGGGGCAGGAGATAGGGGAGCAGGCCTCCGAAGCTGAAGGATTCAGCGGACTCGACGGACGTACCACCATCTTTGACTACTGGAGTCTTGCCACTTTGCGACGCTGGTATAACGACGGCAAGCCCGACGGTTCGAAACTCACTGCCCGCGAGAGGTGGTTACGTTCTAAATATGCCACCATCCTTAATCTTTGCAATAAGGAGTCTGCTATTTCAGAGGGGCGCTTTTTCGACCTGATGTATGTCAACTACCAAAATCCCACCGTCAACCCACATTCGCAATATATCTTTCTCCGCTCGCATGGCAACGAGACGCTGCTCATAGGGGTGAATTTCTCCTCCGACTCCTGCGACCTGGCAATAAATATACCCGAACACGCCTTTTCGGAACTTGGAATTCCGGAAGGGGAAGTGGTGGCCAAGGAATTGCTGAGCGGCCGCAGTGAGAAGAAGCTGCTATCGTCTGAGGCGCCCTTCGACACCATGATACCACCCTACGACGCAGTCATCTGGAAAATCAACCACGACAAAGTCACAGGCAACCGATAGCCCTCATCCCCCTCCCGGCAAAGCATTGATAGCTGCTGTGATGCGGCAGTGCCGGCAATACATGAATCAGTGCTTGATATAAAAAACGCCGGCGCAACCTTCGTTGCGCCGGCGCTTGTTTTGTAGATTTAGCATCACTCAGTGATGCTTGTTAATAGTCAGGGGGATAAATGATATGCCAAAGATTGGATATACGATTGTCCGAAAGGCAGATTATTTGAGAGTGCGGTACTGCTTGGAGTAGCGGAGCACCTGGGGGAGATAGCCTTCTTCGTAGCTGATTTTCACGTCGGTAATGTTGCCATCCTTGTCTGTGACAGGGGTGTAGACGGGATTGACAAATCCTTTATAGGGAGCGATGTTGAGTGTTGCGTAGCGATCGAGCACTTCTTTATGGAGCTTGGGATCGACCTTTACGCCGTAGGTCTCCACGAGGCGGGCGCCGGCCTGATAGTCACCTTCACTCTTAATGCGCTGCACTTCAGCGAGAAGTTTGCCGAAGAGAGAGCGGAGTTTGCCATAGTCGTTGATCTTTACAAAGGTCTTTCCGTCGCGTTCTACAAGCTCAATAACATTGTCGGCCTTACCATTTTCATACACCCATTTGGCGATGAGCTGGCGGTTGCGCATATGGGCTTCCTCAACATCTTTGCCCGGTTCGATGCGCATGAGCTGGGTCATGAGGCCGTTGAGGATATATTTGTAGTATTCAGCTTTGTAGGCATCGGGATCGTCGAGGAGCCCGAGTTCTATGAGTTTCGGATCGGCGAGATAGTAGAGCGCGAAGAGATCGGCGCGGGTCTCCTCGAGGGTAGAACCGTGAGCCTTGAGGGCATCCGGGTCAACGCCGGGGAGCAGACGGCCTGAGCCATGGCCGAGACATTCGTGGAGGTCAGTATGGAGATTGTCAGTGATGAAGAGATATTTGTCGAGCAGGTCGGAGGTCTCTTTGTCGATCACAAACTCCTCGTTGAATCCATTGCCGTGCGAAGCCTCATCATAGGCCTGGGTGATATTTTCGAGGGTCACTGATTTAGAGCCGTGGGCCGCACGTATCCAGTTGGCATTGGGGAGATTGATGCCGATAGGAGTTGCAGGGTAGGAGTCGCCGGCAAGGATTGCGGCATTGATCACCTTGGCGCTGACACCCTTCACTTTATCCTTGCGGAAGCGGGGATCTACGGGCGAATTTTTTTCAAACCAGTCAGCATTCTTCGAGATCACTTCTGTGCGGTGGGATGCGGTCTCATTCTTAAAATTCACTATTGACTCCCATGCACCTGTCATGCCGAGGGGGTCGCCGTAGCTTTCGATGAATCCGTTGATAAAGTCGATTTTGGAGTCAGTGTCCTCAACCCACGCTATGGAGTAGTCGTCGAATTTCTTGAGATCGCCAGTGGTGTAGAAGTCGATGAGCTTGGCAATGACAGCACGCTGAGTATCGTTTTCGGCATACTGCGAAGCTTTTCCCAGCAGCTCTACGATGCGCGATATAGGCTCCGAGTAGAGGCCACCCACTTTGTAGACCTCCTCGGTGACTTTGCCATCGCGCTTCACCACTCTGGCGTTAAGACCCCAGGAGATGGGGGTGGTGTCGGTAGTGTCCTTGAGAGCATTGTAGTAGTTCTCAACCTCCTTCTGAGTGACGCCCTCGTAGAGATTATTGGCCGAAGTGAGGATAAGGTCTTGTCCTTCAGCCTGATTGACGCGTTTGGGCATCACTTTGGGGTTGAACATCACTTCGAGCAGAGTGTCGAGGTTTTCAGGCTTCTCGGGGAGCTTTGCCACGATATCCTCGAAAAACTCGCGAGTGAATCCGGGCTGGAATTTATCGGTGGAGTAGTGGTGGTGTATGCCGTTTGCAAACTCTATCTGTTTGAGGTAGGTCTCGAGGGCTTTGTAGTTGGAGTCCTCTTTGACCCCGGTGTAGGAGGTGTAGGCGTTCTCCACGAGGTCGCGGATGGCAAGATTGTATTTGCCATTCTGATCCCAGAGGATGTCGCGGCCGGTGAGCGCTGCTTCGGTGAGATAATAGATAAAGATGCGCTGCTGAGGAGTAAGTTTTTCAAAATCAGGCACTTTATATCGAAGAACTTCGATATCGGCAAAGCGGTCTACGGTGTAGTCGATGTTGTCAGCACCATCGGCTACTGAATTTTTTGATGCACATGAACTGATCGCAAATGCTGCCATGGCAGGAAAGATTAGTTTGGTTAGAGACATGGTAGATAGGTGTTTATGGAAGCAGTGGAGGGAGGGGCCGGAATCACTCTACGTAGAGCACGAGTCCCTTGAGGTATTCTCCCTCAGGATGGTAGATGTTGACCGGGTGATCGGCTGGCTGAGTGAGCTGGTGGAGTATGCGCACCTTGCGGCCCGACATGGCTGCCGCCGTGAAGACTGCAAGACGGAACTGCTCCTTGCTGATAGCCTGAGAGCATGAGAATGTGAAAAGCACACCGCCGGGGGCTATTTTCTCAAAGGCAGCAGCGTTGAGCCGGCGATAGCCTATCATGGCATTGCGGATGGCGCTTCGATGTTTGGCGAAGGCGGGAGGATCGAGGATTATAAGGTCGTAGGCGCCGCGCTCCATGCGTCCGAGGAATTTGAAGGCATCCTCAGCATAGGATTTATGGCGCTCATCGCCGGGGAAGTTGAGGGCGATATTGGCATCGGTGAGGGTGACAGCCTTGGCTGAAGAGTCGACCGAATGTACAAGTTCGGCGCCCCCACGCATAGCATAGACCGAGAAGCCTCCGGTGTAGCAAAACATATTTAGTACGCGGGCGCCGGAGCAGAATTTCTGGAGTAGCATGCGGTTGTCGCGCTGGTCGACGAAGAAGCCGGTCTTTTGCCCTTTGAGCCAGTCGATATTGAACTTCAGACCATTCTCAACTGCGATATTAGTGTCGAAGCCACCTATGATATAGTCGTTGACGGGGTCGAGGCGGGCCTTGAAGGGGAGTGTGGTCTCGGATTTGTAGTAGACATTACTGATGCCCGCTCCCGGCAGGGAGCAGAGATTGGAGGCAATGATGTGGCGAGCGAAGTGCATGCCGGGGCTATGAGCCTGGAGTACGGCGGTGTTGCCATATACGTCGACCACGCATCCGGGGAGGAAATCCCCTTCGCCGTGCACAAGACGATAGGTGGTGTTGTCAGGGCGTATGAGCCCCAGGCGGCGACGGAGTTCGAAGGCTTGCGAGAGGCGTTCGCTGAAAAAGGAGTCGTCGATGTCGCGCTCGGAAGTGTCGAGCATGCGGACGGCGATCGAGCCTACCTCATAGTGCCCGACGCCGAGCAGGCGGCCATCTGCGGCCTCAACTCTCACTGTCTCCCCCTCTTCGATACCCTCAGGGAGAGAGGCGATTGCGCCGGAAAACACCCACGGATGGAAGCGGAGGAGCGACTCCTCTTTGCCGCGTTTCAGGACTATGGTTTTCATCATTCTTTTCAACTGCTATCTTGGAGCGTGTATGATATTTTTTTAAGGATAAGTCTGTGTGTGTGACTCTGCCCTGCTTTACTTGAAGAAGGCGCGGAAGAGGTCGTTGCCGTTGGCATAGACCAGCAACAGGAGTATAAAGGCCATGCCGATATACTGAGCCACTATCAGCACCTTCTCGGGAGCGGGCTTGCCGGTGATCATTTCCCAGATGAGAAACATCACATGTCCACCATCCAATCCCGGGATGGGAAGGATGTTCATAAAGGCTAAAGCCACTGAAAGGAAAGCAGTAATCTCCCAGAAACTTAGCCAATTCCATTTCGAGGGGAACATATTGCCTATGGCACCGAAGCCGCCGATGCTTTCAGCCCCCTCAGGAGAGAAAATATGTTTCATCGACCCCACGTAGTTGGAGAGCATCGTGGTGCCGAGCTCCCACCCCTTGGGGATGGACTGGAAGATGTTGTATTTGATTTTTACAGTCTTGTAGACATCTGTGAGGGGGCGCACCTGGAAGCCAAGTTTGCCGTAGCTGTTGGGGGTGATGGGGCATACGACCTGCTTGCCGTTGCGCTCGATTGTGACGGTGGTTTTCTCGTCGGCAAACTTTTTGAGTGCTTCGGTGAGCTCTGAGAATGAGGGTGTAGGTATGGAGTCGACGGCTATGATGTGGTCGCCCTCCATCAGTTCGGCTTTGTCGGCCACTTCGCCGGGTACGATACGGTCGATGTAGACAGGGAGGCGATAGTCGAAAAACATCCCCTTATCAGCGTTGAGCTGCATGATGAAATTGTCAGGAAGATTGATGGTCACGGTGTCGCGTTTGTTGCGCAACACTGTGACAACCTTGGCGTTGGCCACCTGATAGCGGAAATCGGAGTCGGCGGCGTCGAGCTTTTTGCCGTCGGCTGTAAGGGGGATATCGCCGTTGCGGAAGCCAGCCTTCTGTGCGGTCTCTGTGAAGTCAAAACCTTCGGTGGCCGCCTCGAGAGGTATGTAGGCCGAGCCCCAGTGCATCGCTATACCGGCATAGATGAGGATTGCGAGGATAAAATTGAAGAGCACACCGCCAAGCATCACGAGCAGGCGCTTCCAGGCTTCTTTAGAACGAAATTCCCATGGTTTAGGCTCCTGCTTCATCTGCTCGGTGTCCATCGACTCGTCGATCATACCCGCAATCTTGCAGTAGCCGCCTAAAGGGAGCCACCCGATGCCATATTCGGTGTCGCGCCATGAGGTCTTGTCGGGGTCGGCGTCGGGGCGCTGTTTGGGTTTCCATTTTATAAGGGAGAAGTAGGGGTCGAAAAACATATAGAATTTCTCGACCTTGATGCCGAAAATACGGGCGAAGATGAAGTGGCCAAACTCGTGAATGAGCACAAGAAATGCCAGTGCTACGATGAGTTGGAGCGCTTTTATGAGAAATGTTTCCATTATTCGGTGTTATGCTGTTGACTTACAGGTGGGTTTATCCGGTGAGGAAAAGAAAGATGAATTGTCAGTGGATGATGCCGCTCTTGCAGCCGGTGAGTCGCTCGGCGCAGGCTATGGCCGCCTCGTGGGAGGCAATGTAGTCGTCAAGGGTGGGGGAGGAGATGTAGGGGATGGCCTCGAGGGTTGCTGTTATGGTGGTGTAGATGCCGTAGAAAGGAATCAGGCCTTTGAGGAAGGCTCTGACCGCCACTTCGTTGGCAGCGTTGATGACACATGCTATATTGCCGCCGCGCTCCAGCGCGTAGGGCGCGAGGGTGAGGCAGGGGAATTTTTCGGGGTCAGGTTGCTCGAAGGTGAGTTGCGAGTAGTCTGCGAGGGTGAGTGGAGGCTCCGACGAGGGTAGGCGGCGTGCATCCCCAAGGGCATAGCGGATGGGGAGACGCATGTCAGGGATGCCTAACTGTGCCTTCACGGCGCCATCGATAAATTCCACCATCGAGTGGACTATCGACTGCGGATGGACCACGGCCTGGATACGCTCGGCATCGACTCCGAAAAGCCATCGCGCCTCGATGATTTCGAATGCCTTGTTGAGCATTGTGGCGGAGTCAATGGTTATCTTGGCGCCCATCTGCCAGCGGGGGTGTTTCAGAGCCTGAGCGGCGGTGACACCCTCGATCTCTTTGCGTGAGAGAGTGCGGAAAGGGCCTCCGGAGGCGGTGATGATCAGGCGGCTGACAGTGGCCGGATCTTCACCTGCCAGACATTGATAGATGGCTGAATGTTCCGAGTCGACGGGGATGATGCGTGTGTTAGCCTCGCGGGCCAGACGGCTGACGAGTTCGCCAGCCACCACGAGAGTCTCCTTGTTGGCAAGAGCTATCTGTTTGCCGGCTTTAATGGCGCGGAGGGTGGGGAGGAGGCCGCTATAGCCCACGGTAGCGGTCACCACGGTGTCGAAGTCATCGCGGCTCATGGCGTCAGCTATCGCTTCAGCACCTGCCGCACACTCAATGCCAAGCGGCGTGAGGGCTTCGCTCAGGCGCCCGAAAAGCGATTCGTCGGCTATGATGGCGAGCGCGGGGCGCAACTTCCGCGCTTGCTCTATGAGCTGGTCTACTTTTGAGCCGGCGGTGAGTATGGTGGCCCTGAATCTATCCGGGAAATGCGAGATTACGTCGATCGTCTGGGTGCCGATAGAGCCGGTGGAACCAAGGATGGCTATGTTGTGTGACATTCGTATCAAATTTTGCGGGCTGCCCGCTTCTCCTTTAAGGTTTGCAAAAATACAGAAAAATCCGCATAGTTTGGCATGGTTTTTGTAGAAATTATAGTAAATTTGCTCAATATGAATCACTGATATGAATCACCATATAGACATCTATAAAGATATAGACCGATTGCTTGCCGACGGTCGTATCAACGAGGCTCTCGACCTCATCACCAATTCAGCGGCGGCTGTGGGAGCCTCGGCTGAGATTCGCTCAGCCACCTCCCGGCTGCGCGAGAGCTACTCGCTCATGACCGGGTATGCGCTCAGCGGACTCCCTGACCTCTCGCGCCCGGAGCTTTACCGCGACATAGCCGAGTCTGTCCGCTCTCTGGCCGAAAGGCTTCACCGCCTCTCGCGCATCGAGGATGCACCCACGTTATATTTCAATACGTTGCGCTTTCGTCTTGCGAGCCCTGAGCTCAATATTGCCACTCTGCTCTCGGAATATCGGAGAGTGCTGAATAGAATCCAGACTGCCATGCTCACCGAGGATGCCGACCGTGCAGGGCGCGACTTCACCATCCGTGCCGAGGATATTGAAAAACGGATCTTCGACCTCATCTGGACCACCCATCCGCTGAGTGTTGACGATGTGGCGGCCATCGGCAACCTGATGACTGACCCATCGCTACCATCCCACTTCAAGGCTCTCTGCATTTCTGCGTTAATGATGGGAGAGCTTGAATATCACGACGAAAGCCGTCTGCGCCTGCTGATGGATGCCTACGAACTCCCTGACACTTCTCTCTCCGTCCGCGCCCTCTGCGCTCTGCTCATCGCCATGTCGATCAGGCGCGACCGACCCATGTCGGGGCCTCTCAGCCGTCGCTTCGCACTGCTCACCGACAATCCGGGATGGGCGCATGATGTCAGGATGGCCATGCTTCAATTTATCCGTACACGCGACACTGAGCGAATAGGCCGCAAGCTCACAGAGGAGGTGATACCTGACATGATGAAACTCCGCCCGGGGATGGAGAAACTCTCCGACCTTCCTCTCGACCCGGAGTCGATGGAGGAGAATCCAGAGTGGGCCGAGCTGCTTGACAAATCAGGTGTGGCTGACAAGCTTCGTGAGCTGCAGGAACTGCAGGAGGATGGCGCCGATGTGATGATGGTGACTTTCAGCAACTTGAAAACATTCCCCTTCTTCCACGATATATCAAATTGGTTTCTCCCCTTCCACAGCTCCCACTCACTTGTGGCCTTCGGGAGCGACCCTTCGCAGAGGGTGATGGGTGAGATACTCTCCTCATCGCCTATGCTCTGCAGCAGCGACCGCTATTCGGTGGTGCTCTCCCTGTCTCAAATGCCTCAGCAGCAGCGCGACATGATGGCAGCTCAACTCAAGGCCAACAGTGATGCGGTTGCATCGATGAGTTTCGGTGACCTCACCACCGCCTCCAAGGATCGTGAGCAGATGGCTCGTGGATATGTGCAGGATCTTTATCGTTTCTTCCGTCTTTTCCGACGCAAAGGTGAATTCTCCGACCCCTTTGCCACGCCGCTGAATCTTGTGACCGTAGCTCCGCTGGCGCCCCTCTTCGACGATGAGGAGAGCCTGCGACTCGTTGGGGAGTTTTATTTCCGCCACTCTCATTATGCCGAAGCGCTGGAGATATTTGAACGTCTCGCCGAGCAGGTGCCACCTTCGGCTGAGCTTTTCCAGAAGATGGGTTTCTGCTGCCAGATGACCGGTAATCTCCCTGAGGCGATACGCTACTATGGCCAGAGCGAGCTGCTTAACTCCGAAAATGACTGGACAGTGCGCAAGCTTGCCCTCTGTCACCGCATGAGTGGAAATTTCAAGGAGGCGCTCGCCTACTATCGCCGTCTGGAGAAAAACAAACCTGACGACGCAGGTATTGCCTTCAATATCGGTGTCTGCGAGATGATGCTCAGCCACTACGATAAGGCTATCCCTTATTTTTATAAGGTGGAGTTTCTCAAAGGGGAGTCGGTGCGTTCATCGCGCCCCCTCTTCGAGTCGCTTCTTGCATCCGGCGACTTTCAGAAGGCTGCTAAATACTCGGCACTGATACTCGGCCGCGACCCTTCGCCCCGCGACCTGCTCCTTGCAGGCCTCCTCGACGTGCGAACCGGTAATCTCAAGAGTGCTGTGGAGCGTTTTGCACGCTCTATAGCGGCCCGTAATTTCGATACTGACGATTTCGTGAATGATTTCAAGGCCAATCTTCATGTTGTAGGGGAGCCTGGTACCCTCTTGCCTGACGGCACAGAGATGCTCCCCGATGAGCTGACACTCTCGCTTATAGTCGATGCGGCTATCGCGGAGTCAGCTCAGCTCGGTGGCAAAATCTGACGGAGCCGTGCGCCATATCTTCTGCTACTGCAAGAAATTCATAAAAAATCAAATAATTCACCAATGCGAAAAATTTTTCTGACGGCTCTCGCCGCTTTTTCACTTATGGCACAGTCACAAAATCCTTTTTTCAAAGAGTTTGACTCCGCACCCCATGGAGCCGCTCCTTTCGACAAAATAACTTTCGCCGACTATGAGCCGGCAATAGACCGCGGTATCCGCCTCGGCCTGGAGGCTATAGATGCTATTGTCAACAATCCCGAGTCACCAACGTTTGAAAACACTATCGTGGCGCTCGAGCATGCCGGCTCTGACCTCGACCGTGTGCTCATGGTCTTTGAGCCTCTCTCCGAGGCGATGAGCAATGATGATATGATGGAACTCTCCATGAAGATCACTCCGCGACTTTCAGACTACTCCACCTCCATCTCGCTCAACCGCGGGCTCTGGGAGAGGGTAAAGAGTGTCTATGACAATCAGGCGCGGTTTGATCTCGATGGTGAGGACAAGATGCTGCTCCAGCGCACCTACGACTCCTTCGTGCGCAGCGGTGCCCTGCTCGAGGGGGAAGATCGCGACACCTACTCGCGCCTCTCTCAGAAACTCAGCGAACTCACCACCAGATTCGGCCAAAATGTGCTTCGCGAGATGAACACCTACGAGGTGCGTCTTAAGGCTGAGGATCTCGAGGGTCTCCCCGAAAGTTCTATCGAAGCCGCGGCTGCGGCAGCCCGTGAGAAGGGATATGAGGGTGAATATCTGTTCACTCTCGATCAGCCGGTCTACTCTTCGTTTATGAAGTATAGCTCACGGCGCGACCTGCGCGAAAAGATGTATCGCCTCTACACAGGGCGCAATGTCAAGGGTGATTATAATAATCTCCCTGTGATGAAGGAGATAGCCGAGACTCGCCTGAAGATTGCCAATCTCCTCGGCTACAAGACCTACGCTGACTATGCCCTGCAGAAGACCATGGCGCAGACTCCTGAGAATGTCTACACTCTGCTCAACTCCCTGCGCGATGCCTATATTCCCGCGCAGAAGGCTGAGTTTGAGGAGCTGACTGACTATGCCTCGAAGATTGAGGGGAAGAAGATGGAGTTGAAGCCTTGGGACTACAGCTACTATGCCAACAAGCTTAAAAATGCCAAGTATGCCTACGATGAGGAGCTCCTGCGTCCATATTTCGAACTTAACAATGTGATCGATGGGGTGTTTGGACTGGCGACCCGCCTCTACGGTGTGACCTTTAAGAAGAATCCTGACATTCCGGTCTATCACCCGGATGTGACCGCATTCGATGTGATCGATAGCGACGGTTCGTTTCTGGGCGTGATCTATACCGATTTCTTCCCCCGCGCAAGCAAGCGCCCCGGAGCCTGGATGACGGAGTTTAAGAGCGAGGAGATCACCGCCTCCGGCGATACCATCCGCCCTCATGTCACCATAGTGATGAATTTCACAAAGCCAACCGACTCAAAGCCTTCGTTGCTCACCCCCTACGAGGTTGAGACCTTCCTCCATGAGTTCGGACATGCGCTCCATGGCCTCTTCGCTTCCACCAAATATGCGTCGCTTTCGGGCACCAACGTGCTTCGTGACTTTGTGGAACTCCCTTCGCAGTTCAATGAGAACTATCTGACTGAGAAGAGTTTCCTTGACGGCTTCGCCCGCCACTATCAGACAGGCGAACCAATTCCGGCCGAACTTGTAGAGCAGATTGTGAGCTCATCGCAGTTCGGGGCTGCCTACGCATGTCTGCGCCAGCTCAATTTTGGACTCATCGACATGGCTTGGCACACCATCGAGGCTCCTGTCGACGATCCTGAAGCCTTTGAGCGTCAGGCCGGTGAGTCAGTTGCGATGTTTGAGCATGTGCCCGGAGCAGTGTCAGGAGCCACCTTCTCTCATATCTTTGCCGGAGGGTATGCCGCCGGTTACTATAGCTATAAGTGGGCCGAGGTGCTCGATGCTGATGCCTTTGCTCATTTCAAGGAGAATGGAATATTTGATCCCGAGACAGCCCGCTCGTTCCGCACTAATGTGCTCATGAAGGGTGGCACAGAGAAGCCTGACGAACTTTACCGCCGCTTCCGCGGACATGATGCCTCGATCGACGCACTCCTCGAGCGCGACGGCATCAAACGTCCTACCTCCCTCCCCATGCCAAAAGATAAATAGCGCGGCCGGGGCCGGCGATGCCTCTGAAGCACGAGTCCGATGAGACATCGCGCCACGGACGGTTATCGTTTTCGGCTCTCCTGATTTATAAAAGCGCAATAAAGCACTGCATAATAGCTAAATAGGGATATCGCAAAGCGATATCCCTATTTAGCTGTAATGGGCAGCTCCGGTATAATTATGACTTTTTGATTTTTAATGAAGCATACATCATCGCGGCCAGTGAGAAGTATAGTAATAGACTCCCTAAAAGCAGAGCGTAGGTTGAGATATTCAACAAGATGTAGCAGAAGAGATAAATCAGAGAAAGAACACCTCCGATTGATAATCCCAACTTGGGAGACTGGAGCATTTTCCACATGTAGCCGCTTATCAAGACTACTGTCATCGCCGCCGCAATCAGGTAGGCGTATCCGAAAGCTACCAGTTCAGCGAACGACAGAAGCAATGAGTAGAATATAATCAGGGCAGCTCCTATAAGGAAATAATTAAGTAGAGGTATCGGTTGCTTTTTCATAATCTCTACGAACATGACGCTTATGAACGTGAGGATTATGATGATGAAGGAATACTTCATGGAGCGCTCAACTTTCTGGTAACGGTCAACTCCTACAAGGAAGTTTATGCCAACAAATCCGGAATCATCATTGAAAGTTACTTCATCCGTATCTGTGTCCTCCCATTTGGCTAAGAACAGGCTTCCTTGCTGAGATCTCTCAATGGGAAGAGTGTAGCCATCGAAAGATGGATTGGAGGCCTCGCCGTTAATAGTCACGGTAGAGTTCTGTCCGACCTGTTTTATGAATAGAGCCTGCGATCCGCGCACCTTAAACTCGGTTGAATAGTCGACTGTTTCCGGCATCTCTTCGAGTTTAACTTCGGTAAACAGATATTTGTCTGATTTCTGCCAATGAAACTCTTTACCACAGATTTTCAACGGACTACATTTGACAATCTGCTTAGTTGCAACCCCCAGTTTAAATACGATGGTGTCACCCAATGCCAGCAGGCTATCACGGTTAAATATACCCGACATACTCACATTGGCAGTGAATACTTCAATCTCATAGATGCTGCGATGCAAGGATTTTGTCTCTACTTCTGCTTGACATTCAAAATCCTGAGGTTGTACCCATTTGGCACTGTCAAGATTTTCTTTAGCTGTAGGTCCTTGGATTTTGACACTTTTGCCCCATTGGTTGCCTATTTTCTCCGCAACTTCAATATTGGAACTCTCTCTTGAATATGACATTATCCATGTCGCGAGTACACCGACCATCAGCACACAGCAAATCAATCCCATCAGAATGATTTTCTTCCCGTATGAGACCTGCTTGCGATACTTTGAAGGCAGAGGAGGTGGCAGTATATCGTTATCAGGTGTCATTTCAGCACAAGTTCTTCGTTTTCAACTTTCAGTTTCAAGGTGAAATACATGGCCACTGCAATGAGAACAAATAACAACAGACTTCCAATAAGCAATGCCATTGTCCCCATATAGACAAGCAAAAGAATCAGGCTATATTCGACCGCAAGTATTACAGTGGAAATGAGAGTAGCCTTTCTTTTTTTAGTAAGCCCCCATACAAAGAAACTTATCAATGTTATTGTCATTACTGAGACTACAGCGTAGGCCATCCAAAATGGCATCTTTTCAGCCATTGCCAGCAACAGCAGATTGAAAAGGCATAGAGCGCAGGCAATCAGACCATATTGCAGAAAGTTTATACCCTTGCGGAAAGCTACCTCTATAAGCATTAACGACATGCATGTTATGGCGATAACGGCAAAGCAGTAATCGGTAGACTGAGACACAAACTCATATCGGGTTTCCGGTAGCAGACCCATTTCTTGTCGCCCAACAGCAAAGCTATCAATTAGACCGGCGATCAAAGCCAATACATACGATATGCCAATTACAAAAACGGTCTGTATCGCGAGCCAGCGCATCGTGTACTTAGGCTCTTTGTGAATTTCATAATTTTCTTCCATGGTGTACTTAGAGTTAAGTTCTATTCTTGATTATCTGAAGTTTGCGAGGTTGTAAATCCTTTCCGGCGTTGAATTTACTGTACCTCCATCTGCACTAATTATCGAGCTGAAAGGTTTATTTCACCATTTTCTCGAAGGAGATTGGGATCGGGGTGCAGAAGTTCATATCCTTGCGGGTGATGGGGTGGACGAAGCGGAGAGTCTGAGCATGGAGCGCCATGCGGCGGATGGGCGAACTTTTGGCTCCGTAGCGTCGGTCGCCGGCAATGGGGTGGCCGAGGTCTTTCATGTGGACGCGGATCTGGTTTTTTCGCCCGGTGTCGAGCGACACCTCCATGAGTGAGTAGCCGTTGCGGCTGCGCAAGGTTTTGTAGCGGGTGACAGCGAGTTGCCCCTCTTCGGGATTGTCTGTTGAATAGACCTCAAATCGTGAATTTTCAGCGAGGTAGCTTCTCACTTCACCATCTGCGGGCTCGGGAGCGCCCTCAACCACGGCGAGGTATTTGCGCGAGAGCACCATATTGTTCCAGTTGTGCTGCAGAGTGTCTTTAGCCTCCTGGGTTTTTGCGAAAACCATCAGCCCTGATGTGTCGCGGTCGAGACGGTGGACTATGAAGAGCATGTTGCGCGGATCCTTCCATTTGAGATAGTCGCGGAGGATACTGTAGGCCGTTCCCTCTTTCACGCGGTCGGTGCCCATCGAGAGGAGCCCGTAGCCTTTGTTGACCACAATGATGTCGTCGTCCTCATAGACGATTTTTAGTCTCCGGTTGTAGAACACACGGAATTCGCGCGTGAGGTTGACCTTTACGGTGTCACCTTTCTTCAAGTGATGGTCAAACTGAGTGAATGGTACATCGTTGACCGCCACCTGGTTGTGAGCGAGGAGGTTTTTGATGGCAGTGCGCTTGCGCTGAGGCATGGCTGCAATCAGAAATTCGAGCAGTGGAGCTTCCTGCTCCACTTTGTATGTCTCTATGACATCGGGTCGGAATGTGTTACGTTGGGCGCCCGGCTTTGAGGAGTAGTTGCGTTTTGGCATTGCTGGGGTTTATTTCTTGGCCTTTGATGTGCGGCGCGCTGTGGTGCGCTTTGGAGTTTTCTCTTGAGAGTTTACTATCTCCATCGCCTCCTCGAAGGTGAGGGAGGCGGGGTCGGCCACACTCTTGGGAATTTTGTAGTTGCCTTTCTTGTAGGAGATGTAGATGCCGTAGCGGCCATTGAGTATCTTAAGGTCAGGATCCTCGGCAAAGATTTTCACCTCTTTGTTGCTGTCGGCGCGTCGCTTGGCCTCGATGAGTGCTATAGCTTCGTCGAGAGTGATGGAAGTGGGTGAATACTCCTTGGGGATGCTGACAAACTTGCCGTCGTGGCGCAGATAGGGGCCGAAGCGTCCTATTGCTGCTACAACCGGCTTTTCCTCAAATTCGCCCACTTCGCGGGGAAGGTCGAAGAGTTTCAGAGCCTCGTCAAGGGTGATGTCGAGCACACTCTGATCCTTGCGCAGCGAGGCAAAGCGGGGCTTCTCGCTTGACTCTGAGGAGCCGATCTGCACTATGGGGCCGAAGCGGCCTATCTTCACGGTGACAGGGAGGCCGGAGGCAGGGTCGGTGCCGAGCAGTCGCTCGCCCACTTTGTGCTCGGTTCGCATGGTGTTGGCCTTTTCAACCTCGGGGTGGAAGAGTCCGTAGAAACGTGCTATCTCCCGGTTCCAGTCGCTCTCGCCTTCGGCAATGCGGTCAAATTTCTGCTCCATGTCGGCGGTGAAGTCGTAGTCGAGGATGTCTGGGAAGTTCTCGGTGAGAAATTCATTGACTATGATACCGGTGTCGGTGGGGATGAGTTTGCCCTTCTCTGCTCCGGTGTTTTCGCTCTTGACGGCGGTCTTAATCTTACCGGCGGGAGAGAGTGTGAGTGTATTGTAGTTGCGCTTCTCGCCGGGTTTCTCACCTTTGACGATATACTCGCGATGCTGAATGGTCGAGATGGTTGGGGCATAGGTAGAGGGGCGGCCTATCCCGAGTTCCTCCATCTTCTTGACGAGCGACGACTCGGTATAGCGTGGGGGAGCCAGGGTGAAGCGCTCTGTCGCTGTGATGCCATCCTGGGTCAGGATCTCCCCGGGAGTCATGGGCGGGAGGGTTGTCTCCCCCTCAGCTGTGGCGGGAGTGTCATCGTCGCTACCTTCGAGATACACTTTGAGGAATCCGTCGAACTTTATCACTTCGCCCGAGGCGGTGAAATGCTCCTTGCGCCCCGAGGGATCAATTTCCACGGTGGTCTTCTCGAGTTCGGCGTCGGCCATCTGTGAGGCAAGAGTGCGCAGGCGTATCAGGCGGTAGAGCCGCTTCTCCTGCGAAGTGCCTTCGATGGTCTCCTTTTCTATATAGGTGGGGCGGATAGCTTCGTGGGCCTCTTGCGCACCTTTGGAATTGGTGTGGTAGCGGCGCACCTTGAGGTAGCGGTCGCCAAGCTCGGCTTTGATGAGCGAGGAGATGGCCGAGAGGGCGAGTTGCGAGAGATTGAGAGAGTCGGTACGCATATAGGTGATGTGGCCCGCCTCGTAGAGTTTCTGGGCTATCATCATGGTCTGCGAGACTGTAAATCCGAGTTTCCTACCCGCCTCCTGCTGGAGAGTTGAGGTGGTGAAGGGGGGAGCCGGAGATTTCTTCACCGGTTTGACGGCGATGTCAGTGACGGTGAACACAGCCTCGCGGCAGGCTTCGAGAAAGTCGCGTGCTGAGGCCTCGTCAGGGAGGCGCTTGGAGAGCTCGGCTTTCAGAGGAGTGCCGTCGGGGAGACGGAAGAGCGCTGTCACGCGGTAGTAAGGCTCGGACTTGAAGGAGTTTATCTCGTTCTCGCGATCTACAATCAGACGGACTGCCACCGATTGCACGCGCCCTGCCGAGAGGGAGGGCTTGATTTTCTTCCAAAGCACCGGCGAGAGCTCAAATCCCACAAGTCGGTCGAGCACACGGCGCGCCTGCTGGGCATCTACGAGGTTGATGTCGATGTCGCGTGGATTCTCTATAGCGTTGAGGATAGCGTTTTTTGTGATTTCGTGAAATACGATGCGTCGCGTGTTGTCAGGCTTGAGTCCGAGCACCTCGTAAAGATGCCAGGCTATTGCTTCTCCCTCGCGGTCTTCATCGGAGGCAAGCCATACGGTATCAGCCTCTTTGGCAGCCTTTTTCAACTCGGCTACGAGCACTTTTTTGTCGGTCGGGATCTCATAGATCGGCTGAAAGTCAGAGTCGACTTTAATACTGATATCTTTCTTGCGGAGGTCGCGGATATGACCGTAGCTCGACATTACCTTGTAGTCTTTGCCGAGAAATTTTTCGATAGTCTTGGCCTTTGCCGGAGACTCTACTATGACTAAGTTTTTAATCATGCTCACACTCTGGGCTTCAGATTTGAGTTAAAGCGCTTCCTCCGGTTTTAGCCGGGGGGCGCTGAGGTGTCGAAGCCTAATTGGACTGCAAAGGTAAGGAAATCACTGCTTATAAGTCAAGAATTTAACATTTTATAATTAAAATGCTTAATATTGACTGCTGTGGAGGCTTTAAGAAGAGTCTTGCGGGTCAGACATGTTCTTACATGTCTGACCCGCAGAATTTCCCGGCGATTCGTCGGCGGCTTATAAGAGCCCATTCCTTATCGAATGGGCTCTAAGAGCCTGTCCCATAATATATGTTAACGCTGAGGTCGCATATCTCGGAGGG
>CAZUEY010000028.1:0-26329 GCA_964619395.1 uncultured Staphylococcus sp.
ATAAATTTCCCACTCTCTTATTTTGCCACTGCAAACTTAGAGCTTTTCTTTTATAATCCAACTAAATATGCCAACGAGGAGAGGACCGAGGCTCTTGTTTTTAGCTATGAAGAAATTTCTTCTTGCAATGGTAGCAGTGCTCGCTACTCTTTCTTTCAGCGCAAAAGCGCAAACTGTGTCAGCTGACTTTACATCGCTTGACAAACTTGTGGAAAAACTCTCTAAAGCCTGTGAGAAAGCTCCGAAAGCTACTGGCGAAGCTGATGTCGATGCCTTCCTTGAAGGAAATGTAGCCGCAGCGCTTGGAGCAGTTGCTTCAGCAGAACAACTCCACAACCTCTATTCTCGTCAAATTGGAGAGACCAAAGATGGTATTCAAGATGTGACTGTAACTAAGCCTACACTTGAAGATTGGACAAATCTTGCTTCAACTATCGCGGTTCAAACAGCCGGGATGACTGAGCTTGGAATTGCCGGACAGAAAGCAGCAGAGGCCGTAAAAAAGGCTGACAAGATGAAAGCCATGAAGCTTGCTAAGCCCGTAAAATGGTCATCAGATCTCATGCCTGTTACAGGAGAGGCACTAGCAGAAGAAGGAAAAGCTATCAATCAAATTATCGAGCTACTGAAATCAGAAAACAACTTATGATTAAAGCGGTAAAAACCGGTTTTATCAGCATCATGATTGCTGTGGGAGGAGTAACGGCTTTCCCACAGCAATCTATTGATACTAGACCAGTTGTAGGTGTGGCTGAATTTTCATGTCAGGAATACTCACCATATACAGGTTTAGTAACAGAGAAGGTAGTGGAGATGCTGACCAATACTCGGAGGTTTAGAGTAGTAGACCGTACAAGTATCGACAAAATCCAGTCAGAATTGGAACTACAAAAATCAGAAGCATTCCTCGATAGCAAGAACCGAGTTGAACAAGATATAGCCGTAGCTGCAGAAAAAATGATAACCGGACACATTGTAAAAATTCCAGTTTACAGAATAAAAAATCCCAATGGTTCTGTCAGAGGTTTCAAGGCAAGTGTCGGTTTTGAGATGAAGGTCGTTGACGTTGCAACCGGTTTGAGCAGTGAAGCAACAAGTTTTCAAGGTAAAGCTTCTGATGAATGTATGAGCCCTGAAGCAGCTGTAAATATGGCAATGCAATCCATTCAGACTGAGATAGGGAATTGGTTTCGAGACAACTTTCCTATCACATGCTCTATAGTACGGGTAGTTGATAACAAAATGGTTATTATCAGTGCCGGGGCTGAACAGGGTGTAAGAGCAGGCGATACTTTAAAAGTAGAAGCGATAGAGTTGATTGATGGATACCCCTATCATAAAGTATTAGGAGAAATAAAAATCAAGACAGTTGCCGGTCCGAACTTTTCGGAATGTGAAGTTCCTAAAAAAATTATGGAACAAATTCGAACCTATTTCGACAATGCCATAAGGTTGAATTGTGAACTTAAACAATCAAAAAAATGAAAAGAGTTTTAATACTGTCCATTTTCGCTCTTCTATTAGGAAATCTTAATCTGTTTTCTCAGTATCAGGTAAACTGCATTGCCACAAATGGAGAAACCATGACCTTCCGAGCACTTGGGTATGGTAAGAACGAAAAAGTTGCTTCGCAAAATGCGGAGCTAAATGTCATTAAAGCCCTAATGTTCGAGGGTATTCCCAACTCCCAGCAAAATATTCCTATGGTTCTAGAGACTGAAGATGTAGCAATTGACAAATATGGAAAGAGTCTGAATAAATTCTTTGACAGCGAATATAAAAGTGAAATCTTACGATCTGTAATCGTTAGAAAATTTGGCAAAGATGCAAATAAACAGAAGAGCATAACTCTTGATATAACCGTCAACGTCAGAGCTTTAAGAAATAAACTGGAAAGAATAGGTGTAATTAAAAAATTTGGTTTATGAAAAACTTATTAAATGTGCTATTATACTGTATCATTCTTTGTGTTATACTTTTCCCCATTAAAGTTAATGCAGAGCAGGTGAATGTACAGCCCAAAATTATGGTCGTCCCTTTTGTAAAAGAAGGAGAGGATATCCGTAAAACTGTAGAAAATGATGCTAATAAGCGCATAGTACTCACAAAGGTTAAGGAGGCATTTGATTCAAGAGGTTTTACAACGGTCGATTTTCTTGGAAAGTTAAAAGCCGGTTCGGTTCAATCCGGTATGTCAGATGAGCAACAATCAGATTTGAAATCTATGATAATAGCGTCATCTGGTGCAGATATATACATTGATACTGAAATGATTATCAATCAGTCAACATCAGGGAATGCGGTAAAAGTGATTATTACAGCATATGATATAAGTACCGGGGCGTCTCTTTCAAATAAAGTGGGTGATAGTGGAAAATTCTATACAGAGGATTTCGGACGTCTTGGCGCGAAAGCTATTGAAAGTTGCGCTGACGATTTCCTCAATGTAATGCAGACAAAATTCAACGATATGGTTCAAAATGGAAAATCCTTAAACATGACTATTGGATTTGAGCCAAATTCTCAGTACAATATGAACTATGAGATTGGTGATGAAATGCTTACACTTGCTGACCTAATCGAAATGTGGTTGGAAGAAAATGCATATCAAGGTAATTTCCATGTACAGGGCACAACTGCAACCAAGATGATAATTGATGATGTTAGAATTCCTCTAAAAGATTCTAATGGGAAGAATTTTTCTGTGGCAGCTTTTGGACGTGAATTTGCAAAATTCGCACGAAGATATGGATTAAAAATCACTCGAAATGTAGTTAATAATTCACTAATTATCACCATTTCATAAGATGAAAGAAAAATTTAATATACTGGGTATAATAGCAATACTCATATTCGTTATCGGTTCTAAGATTTCCTATGGTCAGGATTTGCCTGTATTGGCAGTTGTTGACAATCGATCTATTGATGTCCGTCACATCGCCAAAAGCCTTGACTCCAGATTGAATACAGCTCTTCATTCCGCTGGGATTCATTCTGAGGGAGAGGAAGGTCTATATCTAGTAGCTGAACTGATTCCATCTGATGAAGAGACCGTTGAGACAGGAATGCGAAGTATAAAAATTAAAAATTTCGAATTGTTGCTACGTCTTGAACAACCTCAATTAAATCTTCAGTATGGACAAACAGTCATACCTTTGAAGGGTGCAGGATTTGATTCAACAAAAGCAGCCGCAGATGCTGTACGGAATCTCAATCCAAACGCTAGCGGACTGCAAGATTTCATATTAAAAGCGGTAACAAAGGCTCAGGAATACTATGTAAGCCATACCGATGCAATTATTGATAAGGCATATCTGCTTAGCAATACCGGACAATACGATGAAGCGATTGCATTGCTTTGGGCTTGTCCAAACAGTAAATCGGTTCATCACGAAGTTTATGAAGCTTTATCTAATATATATTTGGCAAAACAAAATTACGAATGTTCAATGATAATGAAACAGGCGGAGAGTGCTTATGCTTTAAAAAAATATGATGAAATGAAATATCTTCTTGATTCAATAGACAGTGACAGCCAATGTGCAGAATCCGCATCTGCTTTAGCTAAAAAGGCTGGGATTGAAATTCGTAATGATGAGGAATTGACTTTAGCAAGAGAGGAACAAGAAGCTAAACGAGCTTATGCGTTAGCAGAAAAAAATAGACAACGAGAATATAACCTTGAAAAGCAACGGATTTCAGCCATTTCTAATATCGCTCAGGAATACTATAAATCTCACAGAGTCACATATCATTATCATGATTTTTAAAAGGATAAAACATCATAAATCATGATATCTGAATATTTCACAAAATAACCTGACCATAAATTGCATAGAGAGAATGCAATCGCAAGAGAGTTATATCAAATAGTAGGAACCGAGTCAGATTAAAGTGCTACGATAATTGTGTGGGAAGTCATAACTATAATAGAACGGTTTTGATTGCCACGATAGAGTGAAATCCAATATAAGTTCAGAGCCTTTCTCGTATCATAAACTACAATGATCCGCGGGAGGGTCTTAACAACTATTAGCAAAAATATTGGGGTTGGTTGAAGGAAAAAGCCGTATATTTGCCATGAGAGACCCAACCGGAAATTCTAAAAAGTAAAAATGGCAAAGGAGATTAAGCTCGACAATGCAGACTTGGTGGCGCGCCTGCGCGACCCGCTGACCTGTCGCCAGGCATTCTCCGAGGTGATAAGGCTATACTCCGAGCCCCTCTACCACCAGATACGCCGCATGGTGCAAACTCACGAAGACACCAACGATATCCTCCAAAACACCTTTTTAAAGGCGTGGCAGAATATTGAAAATTTCCGTGGCGAGGCCAAGCTCTCAACCTGGCTCTACAAAATCGCTATCAACGAGAGCCTCACTTTCCTCGAAAAAGAGCGCAAACGCCAGGGTCTCTCGCTCGACGATGAAGAGTCGCACGCCGCCTCCCTTATCCATGCCGACAAAGATATAGATGGCGACCGGCTTGCCCAACGCCTTCGCGAAGCTATAGCTACTCTCCCAGAAAAACAGCGACTTGTATTCAATATGCGCTACTACGACGAGATGAAATATGAGGATATGTCGGAAATCATGGGCACCTCTGTAGGCGCTCTCAAAGCCTCCTATCACCTTGCCGTCAAAAAAATCGAACAATATTTTGCCGATGAGGATTAAACCTCATACCATTATCGCAGTCTAAGAATTAAAAGATTCCAAGCTTAACTACATTCACGTATTTAGATAAGATTACGCTCATAGCAATGAAAGATATTCTTGAAAAAGTCAACCATAACGACGGCTTCACCGTCCCCGAGGGCTACTTCGACGAGTTCGCGGCGCGCATGGCAGACTCCCTGCCGCAGCAGCCGTGGGAGCAGCAACCTAAGGTAATGCCCCGGAGTTTCTGGCAGAAGGTAAGGCCCTACGTCTATCTCGCTGCCATGTTCATGGGTGTATGGTGTATGATGAAGATGTTTGACCTGATGCGCACTGACTCCACAGGTCTCTCAATCGACAATAACCCTGTCATTACCGCCGCCCTGAGCAACGATCACTTCATCAACGACTATTTCATAGATGAAGGTGACCTCAACGACAATATGCTCCTCGACGACCTCTACGAAAAGGGGGTTGACCCCGCCGTCTTCTCCGAGACCGACCTTGAAGAAGAGGCAGAGGGTGACTCAGCTGTGTTCCCTGACGCTGCTCATTTTCCCATGTCGCAGGAGTGAGCCACTCCATCAAATCAAATGGCTACCAAAAAACATTCATTTAGTTGCATAAAACCATGAAGAGACATCTAATTTACTCATTGATTCTAATTCTTGCTGCCCTCGGGATCTCTATGGAGGCTTCTGCCCAGCCGCGACCCACAAACCGCGATCGCCAGACATGGATCAAGGAGATGCAACAATATAAAACAGACTTCATCAGCAAGAAGCTCAACCTCACCGAGGAGCAAAAAGCACGCTTTACGCCCCTCTACAACTCTATGGATGAGGAGATTCGCAAAACTCAAGAGGAGGCCGACCAGCTCTACCGCCAGACCGAAAAAAAGGGTGTAAAAGCCTCCGACCTCGAATATGAGAAAGCAGCCGAAGCTTCCTATGAACTCAAAGGGCGCGAAAATGAGATAGAGATGCGCTACTTCAAAGAGTTTAAAGCCATTCTGACACCTAAACAATTGTTCCAACTTAAAGATGCCGAGCGCGACTTCACTCGTCAACTCATGAGACACCAACGTCGCACCGGGAAAAACAAATAGCGCTCCAACATGCCGCTAAAAATATTATTGCGTGAATATCGGCAGTTCCGGTATTCGCGCTTTTTTCTTACAAAACTCCTCACTCCTACCACCTCACTTTGATTCCAAATTCCCAATCTCTCACTCCTGATTCTCTATTACCCGCCATGTCATCACGTCGATTCATCAAACCGCTTATAGTCAGTCTTCTTATTTTACTCATACCCACTATGCGAGCATCCACACCCCAAAAGCCTAACTTTGCCTTCCCTAAAACCGTGGTAACCAACTCCGAAGCACAGCTCTCAAAAGCCCTTGCAGCTTCCGATGGACCTGCTATCACACGTGCACTCATCAATGGCTGCATCGCATCGGCAATGATCGATCCTGACAGCATCGGCAGCTCTATTTCCAAAATAGAACAGATCGCTGCTACCACCCCCGACCCCGTACTATGCTCGATGCTTTCAATTCTTGAAGCCAGACTTTACAGCGAAACTTATTTCAATGATCGCTATATCTTCGACCGACGGGAGATGCCACTCACCCCCCTCCCCTCCGACATTCAGGAGTGGAGCGGTGAACAATTCAAGCAAAAAATCACATCCCTGATAGACAGGGCATTGCAGCCACGTGAGCAACTGCTTGGCGCCCCGCTGGAGAGCTATGCCTCAGTGCTTACCATAGGCAGTGACAGGATGGAGAGAGAGGCAACCACCACTTATTTCCCAACGCTCTTCGACTTCGTAGCCTACCAGGGAATCATGGGGTTCAACAAGTTTTCAAACGCCAACTGTTTCCTTGCCCCTGCACTCCTATCGCCGGTAGCCATCTACTTGTCATATCCTTACAACTATTCAGATCCCTACACCTCCAGGATACTCGACATCTTCGCCTCTCTTCTCAAAAGCCATAAGCCAAAGAGCGCACCATACATTCATTCTGACATTGAACGCATCAACTTCGTCTCATCCCGCATCTTTAACGACGATGACTCTTCCACACCCGCTCAGCAGCGATTTGAGCAACTCCGCAAACTTTATTCTGAAAACACCGACTCTCCCTACAGCGGTGATTTCATTATTGCGTCCGCCGGCTATGCTATGTATTCTCTGATTTCTGAGAGCGAATTGCTTGACTATCAGCTTCCGGTAAGCGAAACAGCAAAAGAGTGGGTTTACAACTCGGCATCGGAGGCAATCAAGAGATATCCTTCCTATCTGCGCGTCAATAAGTTACGTAATATTATCTCAGACCTCAAATTTAAAAACGTCAGCATGTTTTGCCCAAGTGTGACTGCCCCCGGATTTCCCACAAAATTCGATGTCACACTCAAAAATGTCACTTCCTGTGTCATAAAAATCTATAAATTACCCGATTCGAATCTATACAATGATTATGTAAAAGTCTCCGAGGTAAACAAGAGAAAACCGGTAGCCTCGCTGCCGGTGGAGATATCTGACGCGAAAGTCCCCTTCGGGAAGAGAATCATGGTCGAATATCGTTTCCCCGAGCCAGGCATCTATGTTGCAGTGCCCTTCTTTGAAGGGAGCAATTTCGAGAGAAACTCCTATAGCACCATCCATGTGTCAGGGCTCGCATTGGCAGCCTCCTCATTTGGCAATGATGATATTATCTGGGGTATAGATCCCATAAGCGGCGCTCCGGTAAACGATGCTGAAATATTCCGTGATAAGATATTGCCGCCCAACAAGATTGGTGTCACCGACAGCATTGGAGCACTGAAAATTGCCCAACGTGCTCACAGCAGATATTTCATAGCAAAAGAGGGCGACTGCTATGCCAAGTCGATTTACCCCTCTTTCAGTTTTATTCCTGACGACCCCGAATGGAATAAACATTCCAACATATTCACTTCTCTCGCCATCTATCGCCCCGGCGACACTGTGGATTGGAGCGCCATTTGCTATCTCTCCAAGGGGTCGAAACATGTATGCGCCAATTCACATAGCGTCAAAGCCATGCTCTTCAATGCTTCCGGAGAGATGATAGACTCGCTGAGTATGACAACCGATAATTTCGGGCGTGCGACAGGTAGTTTCACTCTTCCCAAAGATGAGCTTACGGGCAATTTCAGCATCCGGCTCGACGATTACCACGGTCATGTTAGTTTCAAGGTCGCTGATTATAAGATGCCGGGGTTCAGAGTGATACTTGAACCTGTGGAGACCGACTTCCCGGTCAAAGGAGCAGCTACCCTGAGAGGAAAGGTCGAGACCTATTCAGGATTTCCTGTGGCTGATGCCAACATAGATATCAAACTCTCGGCAGAGCCTCCCTATCACTACTATAGCTCCAACCCAAAGGTAAAATTCCAAACTCTCCTGACATCTACTGACCCCCTCGGAAAGTTTGAGCAACAGATCTCTGCAGAAACTCTCAAGTCGTCGCCCATTCCCAACGCTATTTTCGACCTTGAGGTTACAGCCACATCTGCAAGCGGAGAGTCGCAGCAAGCCTCCACGCTCTTCGCTCTCGGCGCGCGCTATCAGTTGATCCTCTCAGCCCCCCGCAATCTGGATGTCGCTCAGCCTGTTACAGATATAAAAGCCAAGGTGGTCGACTATCGTGGAGAGAGTGTCAATATCCCTGTGGAACTCATCTTTAATTGCGGGAATGACAGCCTCAAGCGATTTGTGATCGACCCCTCCGCTCCCGACACCCACTTCGATCTCTCCGACCTCCCGTCCGGACGCTGTCAATTGACAGCTAAAACTCTATCAGAGAATAGTGTGTCGAACTCCGAGAGTGTCGACATCACCCTCTATCGCCCCACCGACACCGCCACCCCTTCGCCCAAAAGCCTGCTGTGGTATCCTAAGGATAAGATCACTATATCCGGCGATAGCGATAGGGCGCAGTGGCTCTATGCTACCGACTGCCCTACTCACCTTCTCGTCACCATCTATTCTGACAACAACGTTATCTCTCAGAGATGGGTGGCCGTGGAGAGCGGTATGCACTCGCTTGATCTTGAAATCCCTCATGATGTCAGGAACGCCACATTAGCAGTAGCTCTATTTGGCAATTGCCGGGAGGCTTCGGCGAGAATTGCGATCAACCGCATGGAGGTAAAGCCGTCGATTGAAATGGTGACCGAGAGTTTCCGCGACCATATTATTCCGGGCTCCGAGGAGACATGGGTGTTCCGCGTCAAGGACCAGGCAGACCAAGGGGTAAAAAGTGCAGTGATACTCGATATGTATAATACTGCTCTCGACATTTTCGGCAGGATGGATTGGAATTTCTTCCCCTATAGTTCATTATATAAAACTCCATACTATTGGGAATCGACCGTTTTTTGGGGCAACTGCCATATTTCCATCGACGGCCATTGGACTACACCTTTAGATTCGCCCGGGATACAGACTCCCACCTTAGACACCTACGGTCACCCCCTCATCGGCCTGAAATACATGATGTATTTCTCTGCTCCTCAAATGGCTATGTCAAGGAACACAGCTATGGAAATGAAAGCAGAAATGGCAGAAGACTCGATGAGCCTGGCTGAATATGAAGAGGCTGCTGTTGAAGCAGAGGGTGGGAATGATGCTGATACCGGCACCGGATCGACCACTGACAACCCTCAGAAACCGCGTCAGGCAGATGATTTCCGTGACCATGAAACTCCACTGGCCTTCTTCAGACCGAATCTCACCACCGACGACGATGGCAAACTGACATTCTCATTCACTGTCCCCAATGCCAACACTCTCTGGGGACTCAGAGCTGTGGCTTTCACTGACTCTCTTCTCTCAACCTCATTTTCGCGCGAACTTCTTGCCAACAAACCGGTGATGGTGCAGCCCAACCTCCCCCGCTTCCTCCGCACCGGCGACAAGGCCCGCATCTTAGCACTCGTGATGAACAATAGCGATGAAGCACAGACAATCACCACCACGATCGAGATCCTGAATCCCGCCGATGGAAGTGTCGTTAAACAGTTTGAACAGACCGACGAGATTGCTCCTTCAAGTTCTGTGACTGCAGGGATTGATGTCGACGCTCCTTTCGACACTCCCTTTATCTGCTACCGAATCAAAGCCTCCAACGGGAAACATACCGACGGCGAACAAGCTCTTCTCCCTATCCTCCCGGCAGTAAGCGAAGTGTTTGAGACTCTCCCCTTCTATGTGGCTCCGGCAGAGCGTGAGTTCAGCATGGAACTACCTGAATTTAAAGCAGATACAAGAGCCGCCCTTGAATATTGCGACAATCCGATCTGGTATGTTGTAACAGCGCTCCCCGGACTTCGCGAGGCAGAAGCCTCTACTGCCAATGAGGCAGGGGCTTCGATCTACTCGGCTGCCGTGGCTGCCGGACTGCTCCGCGACTTCCCCGAGATTGCAGACATCCTCCGCGAGTGGAGCAGTGGCGACAAGAGTGATGGCATGCTCCGCTCAATGCTTGAGAAAAATACTGACCTCAAGCAACTCCTCCTCTCGGCTACCCCATGGATGATGAATGCCAAAAATGATACCGAGAGGATGGAGCGCCTCGTCCTCCTTTTCGATGAGAATAATATCCGGGAAAATATCTCGAAAAATGTTGCCCTCCTCAGCAAACTCCAATGCGATAACGGTGGATGGAGATGGTGCAGTTCGTATGACAAACCCTCCCGCTGGACCACTGAAAATCTGCTCCTCCTGATGGGCGATCTCTTCACTATGGGTTATCTACCCTCTTCACCCGAGCTATCGTCAATGATATGCAAAGCACTCAAATGGATCGACAGCGAAACTAAGAAGGATTTTGCAAAATATCCCCACGCTGACTATACACTCTATGTTTCGCTTCGCGATCGGTTTAAAAAATTCCCCGGCGCTCCAACAGCTCCCCATAATATTGTAGAATCCACAATAAGCCAAATCAAGAAAAATTGGAAGGATGAGTCGGTCGCTGTCAAGGCTATCGATGCCATGGTGCTTGCCGAGCACTCCCAGATGCAAGCCGCCCGCACTATCCTGAAGTCGCTTGACGAGTTTTCAGCCTACACGCCACAGAAAGGTATGTGGTGGCCATCGCTCAACGACTATACCCTATGGTCGATGGGCAAAATTGGCGCTACCTCGATTATCCTCCAGGCTTATTCCATGATCTATCCTGAAGCAGAGGCTATTGACCATATACGCCAATGGCTCATCTTGCAAAAGCAAGCCAAAGATTGGGGCACATCTGTCACTACCACACAAGCGATCTCAGCAATCCTTTCTACCTCAAAGAGGTGGATAGCCCCGGCAGGTAAAACCAAGATAAAACTCGGCGGTAAGGAGATCCACCCCTCCTCTGCTGAACGAACTTCAGGCTATTTCCGTATGCCGGTCGAGTGGAAACCGGGCCACAGCTCCTCATTGCAGATAACCCGCACCTCTGACTCCCCTGCCTGGGGCACCCTCTATATGCACTCCACCCAGCAGATGACCGAAATTGAAAGTGCAAGTTGCCCAGAACTTTCCATCGAGAAAACCCTCACTACAGGGATAGTCAACGCAGATGGAAGCAGCAACATTGAGTTTGCTGACACACTAAGCGTCGGGCAGAAGGTAAAGGTTACTCTCACCATCAAAGTGGAGCGAGATATGGACTATGTGACCATCGTTGACCAGCGGGCTGCTTGCTGCGAGCCGGTTGAGCAGATGCCGAAGCCTATCTTCGCAGAGGGTCTCTATTTCTACCGCGAAAACCGCGACTCAGAGACCCGCATCTTCATCGACCATCTACCCAAGGGAGTCTACCTCCTCTCCTATGAGATCTGGGCCAACAATGCAGGAACCTATGCTTCGGGAATCGCCACAATCCAAAGCCAATATGCCCCGGCATTTACCGCCCATTCCTCCGGCCGCCAAATTGTGGTTAATCCATAAAAAACTCTGCGAGGATGGGTTGACGGGCGAATCGAATTGTTAAATTATTTAACTTAATTCTGTTAAATTTAACGTTTTTAACCTTAGTGAAGGATTCTTAAAGTTAAATATTATTAACGCACAAATAATTGTACGGCAACTTATTATGACACTTTCAAGGGGTTATTTCGCTTAAATCGGCAATTTTGTTAACATATAGAAACAATTCAAATCGTATAATATATATAGACGCATTAATTTTTAAGCATCTATATGAACATTACAGTCATTGGCAAAATTGCCCCAAACACTACCTACGACGAGTGGGTAGAGAGTATCGAACGTAAAGCCGACTTATCGGCTGCGACGACTTTCATTATTCCGGGTGGAGAGGGTCCACTTTTTTCCTACGTTCGCCGGTATGCAAAAGAGCATGGTATAAATGTGCTCATACGAAATCCGATAGTCACCGGAGAATGCGAGGTCTCAAAACTACTTCGAAACCTCCAAATCCTGAGCGACACCGATTTCATTCTTGCATTTTCTGATGTCCGTGTCCTCCGGATCGACAAAATCACCGAGGAAGAAAGGTCGGAAGCAGTGAAAGAAATCAATCGCGCCCGAAACCGTGCCGAGGATAAAGAGGATACGGCAGAACTACCCTCTTGCACTCCTGACGAGATGATATCAGTGGAGGAAGAGGTGGAATTGGTAAAGCAGATCCAGCAGGGTGGTGAAGCCATGGAAGCTGCCAAGTCACGCTTGCTCCACTGTGAGCGCAGATTCGTCCATGCCATAGCAAAGAAATATGTCGGAGGAAATCTCTCGCTTGAGCGGATAATAGAGGAAGGCAATATTGGCCTGATAGCGGCCGCCAAACGCTTTGATCAGAGCAAGGGATTCAAGTTTAGCAGCTACGCCGTATGGTGGATTCGCACCAGCATTGAAAACGCCCTCAAAGAAGGCAGAGAATAAAGATTACCTTTAGACATACTCTCTCTAAAAAATTTATAACTAACTACCTGTTGGTTGAATTAAAATAGTAAAATATTTATAATGGAAAAGTTGTACATATCGCTGATGTTTAGTAAATTAGTGGTGACCAAACCATTGATTACTATCATCACGCTTATGCACAACTTCATCGTAAAGTTCGCACAAATACTCGAGATTTACAAGAATTTCAAAAAAAGAATCGAAACTCTCTTCTCTCAACTCAACGAACAGTTCATGATGATACGAAACTACGCCAAGAAACCGACCGGACTTTTTACCCGGCCTGCCGCCAAAATCGCGGCGCTGACCGTGTTGCAGTATGTAAACTTCGTTAATCCTCGTAGAATCAATCAAGTGAATTATGCTTTAATTTAATTCAACCGGCAGGTAAAAAGTTATATATTTGTGATTAAAGAAAATAAGTTGAAATAAATATGGAATGTATTCAAAAGTTTGAGAATTATAAAAGTCGTGTGGGATTCAAAATTCCTCCACGCTATACGACGTTACTGGATGCAATAAAAGCCGATAAAGATCACCTCCTGATATGCGTCAGGGGTGGCGAGTATCACGTCTATTATCGTGGTGGAAAGATTCTGGGCATCAGGCCTAAATCATTATACTTCGACCTTAAATATCTCAAGCGCAAGAAAGGGGCAGATGTCGGGTTTAGTTTCGCAAAAGACAAAGGCCATGAGAAACTAAAATTGGATAATAATAAAGTCCTTGATGATCCTAAAGGTTTTTTTGAAGAAGCAAAAAGGATTATGGATGAGTGGTTTGAGGAGAATAAAAAGCAGGAACGGGACGACCAACATTCAATCGCGTATGCCAATATGGATGGTGATAATCAACTGACTGTTTTAGATATTGAGTTCGCAGCTTCGTTCAATGCAAATTACTATAATAAGTGCTACATTGATGAACTCCGCAAGGAAGCCGGGCTTCCACCGATAAAAGATAGGTATCCTAATCCACGCTTCGATATTATAGCTGTTGATAAAGATGGTCAGATTCACGTGATTGAATTAAAAACAGGACTTGATGCCGTAGGTAATGCAAGAAAACATGTGGAGGATTTCAATGCGGTGATTGGGAGTGATTCGGAGGGAGATAACAATAATGCCCATGAAATCAGATATGTCTCTTTCCTCAAAGAATTGCAAGATATGAGAGAGCGTATCATTGGTGATGAACTACGTGGAAGCGTAAATATCCCCGAGATCAAAATTGAACTGAAACCAAAGTTTCATTTTCTGTTTACTCCTAAAAGGGGAGAACATATTCCTTATACAGAAGATGAACAGAGGACGCTGTTCCCCAAGTGCATAGAGGAGGCATTGTCAATGGGTGTCGATATTATAAAGGTAGATTCAAACTACATACTTTCACTATGAGAATAACAGTTCATCGCGGCGCAGACCAGATTGGTGGGTGTGTCACAGAATATGAATACGACGGTTGGCGGCTGTTCGTTGACTACGGCGAACAATTGCCGGATGCACACAAGGCTGACAAGCCTCTTGAAGTTGAGGGTTTGACCAAAGGCGACTTGTCGAAAAGTGCCTTACTGATAACCCATTACCACGGTGACCATATTGGGTGTCTCCATGAATTGTCATCAGAGTTGCCGATATTTATTGGTAGAGTTGCCAGAGACATCCAGCAGTATGTATCCGATCACAAGCGGTTTGTAGATGAAACCAGTACCGTTATCGCGGAAAGATTGAAAACGGCGAATACTTTTTCTCCCGGCGTGGAGTTTAAGTTTGGACCGTTTTCCATAATTCCGATAGTTATGGATCATTCTGCTTTTGATGCATACGCATTCCGTATCGAGGCCGATGACGTGAAGGTCTTTCATACCGGTGATTTCCGCACCCACGGTTTCCGTTGCGGCAAACTGCCAAAGGTTATGGAAACATTCGTCGGTAAGGTAGACTATGTTGTTTGTGAAGCCACCAATGTCAATCGTCCGGGTGTCACGAGCGAGTCCGAACATGACTTGCAGAAGAAATTTGAACAGTCTTTTCGCGATAACAAATACAATATCATCTATCTTTCATCAACTAACATTGACCGACTATTTGGGCTCTATCACGCTGCCTTAAGAGCCAGGCGGCCATTCTACGTTGATGGTTATCAGCGTCATATAATGGATATTGTGACCGAGCGAGACAATTTATGGGGCAAATCCAAATTATACAACTATGGGAATTTTGAGCCTAAAGCTCTTATGCGCGATGGCGAGGAATTTGAGTATCGTGAAAAATTCCACGACTTTCTCAGTCAGCGAGGATATGTCTTGATAGCCAGGGCATCAACTCGGTTTGATAATCTAATCGCAAAAATGCCGGGTGAGAAAAAACGTTATCTGTCAATGTGGAACGGCTACCTGAATCCCCAAAGTGAGGCTTTCAATAAAGGCCTCGCCTCCTCTTTGCGTGATGGATACGAATATATGCACACGAGCGGACACTGCGACATGGAGAGTCTAAAGGGGCTACTTGAAATACTCTCTCCCAAAGGGATTATTCCGATTCACACAGATAATCCTTCTGCTTTTGCGCAATATTTCTCTGGTAAGATCCCGGTGATTCTCCTGAACGACGGAGAATCCATCAACCCAATAAGCGGAAGTTATTGTGACGATACCGATGCCTTGTTTTAGCGGATAACACCCCTACCGATGAGTTCCATGTCGTAGCCAACGATGACAATCTAAAATGGTGGCCGCTTGACGAGCGTCATCTCGGTAATTTCCATAATCCGGAAGATGACAAAAGCATTCTTCGATCCACAGTGTACGCATCTTCCCGTTTATTGGGGTACTCGGTAGAGGAAGAAGAAGACTTGTCACCTTTTAGCGTAGAGGTTTACGACAAAGGCTTCAATCTGCTCAATCAATATGAATGTGGAGGTCACGCCCCCGGAGAGCCTGATTTTCAGGAAATGGGATGGCTTAAGCCGGGCATTAAGGTATTAGCCATTATCCGCGGAGGTTTCAATGTGGTTGTCCCTTGCGAGATTGTCGGTCCGATAACTGAAGAATTTCTTAAAGCTCATATAGAAAACGATGCTTTATGCCCGATGCCCTACGACGAGTTAAAAGAAGAAATGTGGGATTGGGACTGGGATTGTGTCATAGTTCGTCCGCTTGTAAGAATAGCAAACGAATATGACACCATCCTGGAGCTGGCATTGGCACAACGAGTTGATATCTTCCCTTATAAGGAATTTGACTTGTGAGGATTCTTCATATCTCTGGTTCGGCCACATTCACGCCCGGCATGGCATCGTATAAAAACATGGAATCAGTTTCTCTAATGGAGCCATAATGAATTCCGATTATTCAAAGTTATCACGTTAACTTTGGTGACTTTTGGAGATATAGCCAAAAAACGCCGTGAGCCGTAAAAAATGTTAAAATATTGAATCAAAGATGTGGATGTTTTAGAAGTTTGTCGTATCTTTGTAAATTAATATCAGAACCCATTTACAAAATGATTGATGTTAGGACAGCAGCAAAGTATCTGATTCAGCGATACAAGCAGGAATCAGGTAGTACTATGGATGAAATGAAGCTCCATAAATTGCTTTATTTCACCCAGAGGGAAAGTTTTGTCCTATTAGGAAAACCCATGTTTCTTGACAAATTTGAAGCATGGAAATACGGACCCGTTATGCGCTGTCTAAGAAAAGCAGACTGGGAACGTCAGGTTCAATCGTTATCAGTAGACTCAGAATATATTCCTGTTCTTGAAGACACATTAAGGAGATATGCAGGGATGGGGTCTTGGACATTGAGCAATATTTCTCACGGCGAGACCTGTTGGCAAAAGGCCAAAGATAAAGAGGTCGGTTTACACCCTGTGGAAATTGAGACATCTGACATAGAGTATGATGCCAGAGTCATCAAGTACAGAAGATTCATGTGTCCCAAATGAAAATCACCAAAGATCAATTAGACATTCTGAATTCATTTAGCGTCACGCGATTGAAAGAAGACGATTCATTGCTCAGGGAAGTCAGTGCCTTTGAGAACTGCAAGAATGAGAACTTGGTTGACTATCTTGTAGGAGATGCATTTGATGACGATGCTGAGAACAGGTGTGCGTGCTATGTAGTTCGGAATGGAGACGGCGAAATTCTCTGTTATTTTTCAATCAAGTGTGGGCTTCTTTACTCAGAGTTTGAGGAACTGAAGAAATTTGAAAAATTCAAGAACCATAAAATAAAACTTATGGAACTTGAACAAAGAAGTGATCAGGCTCAGGTCAGGGAGTATATAGCAGAAATCAAGACGAAACTTAAGGAAGCTAAGGATGACATCGAACGATTATTGGGTAAATTTGACTCAATGCCTCCCAATAAGCAGGTCGCCAAATCTTTTCCTTCTGTAGAATTGACCCACTTTTGTGTCAATGAAGCTTTCCGGAAGAAATGGCAGACGTATGGGTTCTCAGAAAGAAACAGAATAGGATCCACTATGTTCTGGCATGTGATTGTTGGTATTGTTGAAAAGATAAGAAGTCTCACTGGTTGTGAATTCTTATATCTCTTTGCAGCCGACTCCACTTCCGACCGCCATTTGGTGAATCATTACAAGAATATGATGGGACTCCGTGAGGAGATGGCAATGTCTGCGCTTCAGCCTATCTATGACTTCAACTGCACATTTCTATGTGCGGACATCGATTCGCTCCTCAAAGCTAGAGAGGAGTTCTACGAAGATTTCAATGTTATTGAAGATCTTGTCTGAAGTTGCTATTGAAAACTTCAGTAGTCTTGATCTTACTCCGGCAATTACCTATCAAGAAGTGATGTCAAATAACCCCAAATATGAACTACCAAAACTCTTCAAAGCCTTTTACGGACTAATATAATTATTTCCGTAAAATACTTTGAGGAAAAGGCGTGAAAGGAACTATCTGGTTATGAAGGAGTCTTTGAAGCCGAGGAAGTAGAGCACTCCGTCGAGACCTATGGTGGAGATGGACTGCTCGGCGTTGGCCTTCACTTTAGGCTTGGCGTGGAAAGCTATACCAAGTCCGGCGGTGCGGAGCATCGGAAGGTCATTGGCCCCGTCGCCCACGGCGATGGTTTGGGCAATATTGACATTCTCCACCTGCGCCAGGAGTTTAAGGAGTTCGGCTTTGCGTCGACCGTCGATGATCTCCCCGAGGTAGCGTCCGGTCAGTTTGCCGTCGACGATTTCAAGATCGTTGGCATAGACATAGTCAAAGCCGAATTTCTGCTTGAGATAATTACCGAAATAGGTGAAGCCGCCTGAGAGAATTGCGGTCTTGTAGCCTACCCTTTTCAGCACCTCCATCATGCGGTCAACACCCTCGGTGATAGGGAGATTCTCGGCTATCTCCTGCATCACGCTCTCATCGAGCCCTTTGAGGAGAGCCACGCGCTCCTTGAAACTCTCATTGAAATCAATCTCACCACGCATTGCCCGCTCGGTTATAGCCTTCACCTTATCGCCGACTCCGGCACGCATAGCGAGTTCATCGATGACTTCTGTCTCGATGAGTGTGGAGTCCATATCAAAGCATATCAGGCGGCGGCAACGGCGATAAAGAGTATCCTCCTGCATAGAGATATCGAAATCCTCCTCCTGGGAGAGCTGCATGAATCGCGCCTGCATCGCGTCGACATCCGTCGGCATCCCTCTGACTGAAAACTCCACACACGACTTTGAGAGAGGGAGTTCCTCCTCGCCAAGAGGCATACGCCCTGTGAGGCGCTGGATGGAGTCGATATTCATACCCTGATTTGATATCACGGCGGTGACGTTGGCTATCTGTCTGGCGGTGAGTCTGCGACCAAGTATGGTGATGATCCAACGGTTTTTACCCTGTCGGCCCACCCACTCCTCATATTCAGTGATGCTCACGGGAGAGAAACGGATCTGAACATTGAGCTCTGTAGCCTTAAAAAGCAATTCCTTCATGATACTGCCTGACACTTCGGCGGTTGTGCGGATGAGAATACCGAGCGAGAGTGTGTGGTGAATATCGGCCTGACCGATGTCGAGAATCCCCGCATCATATTTTGCAAGGATCTCAGATAGAGCCGATGTGACACCCGGATGGTCCTGACCGGAGATATTGATGAGTATCAGTTCGAGATTTGACTTATCCATAATGTGAACTTATAGAGTTGAAAATCCTGGCGAGAGCACAAAGCAGTCGAAGGAGTGAAGTGAAATAGCATATTTTCCGGCAAATATACTACAAATAATTGAGTTCGCACTCAAAAAATCAAATTCTCCCAACCTTTCTACGCTTTCAACTCCTCCACATCCCCGCTCCAAAATCGCCATAAACATCATGAATTCACAAATTTTGATTACTTTTGCAAAATCTTTTCTCAACCAACTTTGTTTCAAGGTATCTGCAAAGATGGTGCTGACTACAGAAAATCATACAAAAAATAAATACTTAAAACAATGAAATCTCAAATCTTCAAGGCAATTGCAATATGCTTGGGCTTGGCGACCGGCTTCTCTGCCCAGGCTCAGTTCAATCTCGGAAAGGCCGTCAAAGCAGGCTCTCAGGCCGTCAAAGGGTTGACACTCACCGACAAACAGATGGCTCAGTATGTAAAAGAGTCGGTTGACTGGATGGATGCCAACAATCCCGTAGCAGGTCCCGACGACCCCTACACTATCCGTCTTAACCGCCTTACTGAAGATCTCAATGACGCCAATGGCATACCTTTGAATTTTAAGGTTTATATAGTCAGAGATATCAATGCCTTCGCTTGTGCCGATGGAAGCGTGAGAGTTTTCTCATCGCTCATGGACATCATGTCCGACGACGAACTTCTCGGTATCATAGGTCATGAGATAGGACATGTGGCTATGCACCATTCTAAAAATGCTTTCAAGACCGAACTCCTCACCGGCGCCCTCAAAGACGCTGTAGGGTCGACAGGCGGCACAGCAGCCGCCCTCACTGATTCGCAGCTCGGTTCTCTGGGTCAGTCGCTCGTCAATGCCCGCTACTCGCAGAAGCAGGAGAAAGAGGCCGACAATTATGGCTACGACTTCCTCAAAAGCAATGGCAAAAATCCCTGGGGAATGGTGATGGCCTTCGAGAAATTTCAAAACATGGAAAGTCAATCTGACAGCGACTCGAAATCAAGCTATATCAACAAGATGTTCTCTTCACACCCCGAGACTTCAGCTCGCATCAAGGCAATGACCGACCGCTGCAACAAGGACAAAATCGCCCGTCCTGAATCCGAAACAGCTTCAAAGTGAAAGAACGAGCAAAATTTGCCACCCGCCTCGGGGTGATAGCTACCACTGTTGGTTCGGCCGTAGGGTTGGGCAACATCTGGAGATTCCCCTTTGAGGCCGGCGCTCACGGAGGTGGTGCTTTCCTGATCGTGGATCTTTTCTTCGTATTCATAATCGGGATTCCTGTGGTCTGCGCCGAGTTTATAATCGGACGCCACACGGGCTCAAACGTCAGAGGGGCTTTTCGCTCGCTGCACGCAGGAAAAGCCTGGGGTGGGATCGGCTACATCGGCATAGTGGCTTCGGTGATGATCCTGAGCTTCTACTCCGTTGTTGCGGGATGGACCATGGAATATGTGTGGCAGTCGCTCAGCGGTTTCGGTGGTAACACCGGCATCGAGGAGTTCCACGGACGATTCAACTCCTTCGCCACCTCCGACTTCCGCCCGTTGATGTGGACACTCCTCTTCCTTTTTATCAACTACCTTATCCTCAGCCGCGGGGTGCAGAAGGGTATAGAGAAGATGTCAAACATCATGATGCCGATGCTCTTTCTGATACTTATCATATTTTGCATCCACTCCCTCATGCTCCCGGGAGCCGCCGAAGGCCTCAAATTTCTCTTCTCCCCGGACTTCACTCAGCTCACACCGCGTGTGGTGCTTTCGGCCATGGGTCAGGCATTTTTCTCACTGAGTCTCGGCTTAGGGTGCCTCATCACCTACGCAAGTTATTTCCGCAAGGAGACCCCACTGTTGCGCACTGCGGGTGTCATGGCATCGCTCGACAGCCTTGTGGCGATTCTTGCAGGCATCATCATCTTCCCCGCAGTCTTCACCTTTGGTGAGGAACCGGCCGCCGGTCCTACTCTGGTATTTGAGGTGCTCCCCTCGATATTCTCGCGTATGCCGTGGCCCACATTCTGGTCGGCGCTCTTCTTTCTGCTCCTTTTCCTTGCCTCGCTGTCATCTACCATCTCGATGAGTGAGATTTCGATAGCCTACTTCACTGATGAATTCGGAATGTCGCGACGTAAAGCCACTGCTATCAATATTCTTACCGCCATGGTTTTAGGGTCACTTTGTGCCCTTTCATTCGGAAGTCTGAGCGATGTCAGGATATTCGGGTTCACCATCTTTAATCTCTTCGACTTTGTGACCTCCAACATCATGCTCCCCATCGGCGGTATGGCAATCTCCATATTCACCGGTTGGGTGCTCGACAAGAGAGTGCTCCGCTCAGAACTCGCTTCAGGCACAAAGAGCAAACTCAGCAGTGCCGGTATCTCGACGGTCATTTTCTGCCTCAAATATCTTGCTCCTGTATGCATAGGGCTGGTTTTTATCTATGGCCTGATTTGAGCCGCACTTTGAAAATTCGGCTCCCGTTTGCCATTTTTTCGCAAAAAATCACTAATTTTGCGTTTTCGCAGCCCATCGCCTGATGCGGTGAATTGGCAATTGCAGCTAACACCTATTAAAATCCCGAACAAAAACATTTTTTACAAAAAATGGAAAACAATACAACTACTCCCCCTCAGGAATCCAAAGGCCTCAACTTTGTAGAGCAGCTTGTGCTTGAAGATCTTCAGAACGGTAAGAATGGCGGACGCCTCAACACCCGCTTCCCGCCCGAACCCAACGGCTACCTCCACATAGGCCACGCTAAAGCCATCTGCATGGATTTTGGAGTAGCTGAGAAATTCGGTGGCACCTGCAACCTCCGCTTCGACGACACCAACCCGGTGAAAGAGGATGTGGAATACATCGATTCAATCCGTGAGGATATCCACTGGCTCGGCTTTGACTGGGGCGACCGCGAATACTACGCTTCCGACTATTTCCCTCAGCTCTTCGACCTCGCTGTGCGCCTCATCAAGGAGGGTAAAGCCTACGTCGATGATCAAAGCTCCGAAGAAATTGCCGCCCAGAAGGGCACTCCCACCCAACCGGGCGTCGAAAGCCCCTATCGCAACCGTTCTGTCGAGGAGAACCTCGACCTCTTCATGCGCATGAACGCGGGAGAGTTTGACGAGGGATCGCGTGTGCTTCGCGCCAAAATCGACATGGCCAATCCCAATATGCATTTCCGCGACCCTATCATGTATCGCATCATAAAGACCCCTCACCACCGCACAGGCACTACATGGAAAGTCTACCCGATGTATGACTTCGCCCATGGGCAGAGCGATTATTTCGAGGGTGTCACCCACTCGATCTGCACACTTGAGTTTGTGGTCCACCGCCCCCTCTACGAATATTTCGTCAAGGAACTTGCCGACGACACCTACTGCCCGCGTCAGATTGAGTTCAACCGCCTCAACCTCACCTACACAGTGATGTCGAAGCGCAAACTCCTACAGCTGGTGAAAGAGGGTCTGGTGGCCGGATGGGACGATCCCCGCATGCCCACCATCTCAGGTCTTCGCCGCAGAGGCTTCACACCCCGCTCTATCCGCAACTTCATCGACGCCATCGGCTACACAAAATATGAGGCGCTCAACAGCATCTCGCTCCTCGAGCACGCCGTGCGCGACGACCTCAACAAGGTGGCTACTCGCGGAATGGCCGTCATCAACCCCGTCCGCCTCATCATCACCAACTATCCCGAGGGACAGACCGAATATGTAGAGATGGAAAACAATCCTGAGGATCCCGAAGCGGGCACCCACTCCATGCCTTTCTCACGCGAAATTCTCATAGAGCGCGACGACTTCATGGAGAATCCGCCCAAGAAATTCTTCCGCCTCGCTCCCGAATCAGAAGTGCGCCTCAAGGGTGCATACATAATAAAATGCACAGGTGTTAAGAAGGATGCCGAAGGGAACATCGAGGAGATATACTGCACCTACGACCCCGAGAGCCGCAGCGGTATGCCCGGAAGCCAGCGCAAGGTCAAAGGCACCCTCCACTGGGTGTCGGCCGAGCATGCCGTTGATGCTACAGCGAGAATCTATGACCGCCTCTTCAATGTGGAGAATCCTGCAGCCGAACCTGACCGCGACTTCCGCGAGATGCTCAACCCCGACTCACTTAAGGTGATTGACCATATCAAAGTGGAACCTTATCTCGCCGAAATTGCCCGTCCCGGACTCCCTCTGCAGTTCCAACGCATAGGCTATTTCACTCTCGATCCCGACTCTAAGGAGGGCAATCTGATATTCAACCGCACCATTGCTCTTAAAGACAGCTGGGAGAAGGTCAACAAATAATCTCCTGCCACCCCCAACCACAGCCACCCTCTCACTACCCCACGGTTTAGAAAATGGATGAAAACAACGACCGCCGCGACCTCTACGAGCAGTTTGAGGCCGAAGTGGTGAAACGCGGCAACTCCGAGGCCTTTTTTGACGAAGAGGAGCTCGTGGAAATCTTTGACTATGCTTCTGACTACGACAACTTCATCGTGAAGATGGAGGTGCTGATCTACGGCGCTGTCCACTACCCCGGCAACGAAGCTCTCGCCACCCGCCGTGCATGGCTCTACTATTCGCTCGGGGATGTCGAAACCACTACTGAGCTCAACAAACGGGTTGTCAATAAGGGCACCCTCAACCGTCTGCTTGATCTGCGCGCCGAAAATGGTGCCGAAAATATGACTAAAGCGGAGGTTGAGAAGGCTCTCGCCGAGATCCTCGCAGATACTGCCGACTTTGAAGATGAGGAGATAATCCAGTTCACTGACTATGCCTTGGAGCAAGGTCTCGCTGATTGGCTTATGAAGAATAAGGAACTTATTATCTCCAAATGCCCCTATCCCCAGACCTTTCTCTATGAGTTTGCAGTGAGAGCCGAAAGCGACGAAGACCTCGACACCGCCACCTCACTTTTCGAGGAGCTCACCATGCTTGAGCCATTTACCCTCGACTTCTGGGTGTGTCTGGCCACCGTGCAGCTCGAAAATGAGAAATTTGAAGAAGCGCTTGCCTCAGCTGACTATGCACTGGCCATTGACCCCGACTCCATAAAACCAAAGCGAATCAAAGCTACCGCACTCTTCCGGCTTGGTCGCGACATAGAGGAAGTGACCAGGCTCTATTACTCTATCGTCACCTCCAACGAGGTTGGGGATAGCGATGTCTCAGCTCTCGCCATCTCCCTGGCCGATATCAGCCGCACGCCCGAGGCTATTGAAATCCTCAAAGGGTATCTCCTCGTAAATCCCAACTCGCGTTCGGCCGTCAATACGCTCCTCTACATCGACTTCGAGGCCGGTGCACCATATCTTAAAGCCCTCATCGAGTCTGACAATATTTCAGAAGCCGAGATGGTGGAATGGATAAAGGTCCATGTCGTGAACGATAATGTTGAGCTCGGGGCTTTCATGTTTCTGCTCTTCCATAGTATTGTAGGAATAAAGGAAAATTTCCCCCTATTCTTTGAAGTTCTCTATATATCAGAACTCTTCGACAAGATAATTGAAATCTTTCGCAACACTGAAATGGGTTTAATCAATGGCTTCGACCCGGCGCTGACTATCCCATACATCATGAGCCTTGTGCGCACCGACCATCGGGATGAAGCACTGAAAGAAGCTGAGGCAATACTCTCACAGCTACGTAAATATCGTAGCACCACCAAAAATGTTAAGATATCAGCAATTGTGCATCTTCCGCCGCCCTCGGCCGGAGCTTTGTTTAACGGCTTCATCGGCATGATCGAGAATATCATCCGTGCCCTCAAAGCCCCTGATACCCTCCCCGCCGACGACTTCGACCCTATCACAACCTGAGTGCCGCCACCTTCTCCCACCACTCAATAGGAGGCTTCCTTATCGCACTTATTTTGAGTGATATAAGTCATTTCGAACTCTGGCCCCTCCCCTCAAAGTACCCTATGCTTCAGCCCTCTATCTCCGGGCGCCCATATCTCATCACTCCCCCGGGCAGATAGACAGAAAAATATCTCCGGCGAAGAATGCATAATTTGGCTTATTGGGATTTTTTTGCTAAATTTGCACTTCGTATGCTCAGCAGGGGTCGATACGATTGACCCGGAAGGAGCCTTTGTTTAGAATAATTAAAAATTAAAATAATATAACCATCTACTGACATGAATATTACAAAGGATGAGATTTCACCCGTAGACATCCGTCTTACCGTGGCGATTGATGAAAATGACTATAAGGATGAGGTAACCAAAAAGCTCAAGGAGCTTGGACGCACCCATCAGCTCCCCGGGTTCCGCAAGGGTCATGTGCCTTTCGGCGAACTCAAGCGTCGCTTCGGCAAGCAGATGACCGCCGATGTAATCAACGATGCCGTATATCGTGCTGTCTACAACTATATCGATGAAAACAAACTCCCGGTGATGGGTCACCCCCTGCCCGTTGAAGTCAAAGAGGTGGTAGAGGAAGGTCCTCAGGAGTTCAAGTATGATCTCGCCCTTCTTCCCCAGCTCGACATCAAGCCCTCGGCCGACGACCACTATCCCTTCTACGAGATTGAAGTCACCGACGAGATGATCGACGAGCAGGACAAGAATATGCGCAAACGCTTCGGCAAGCAGGAGCCCGGCCCTGAAATGACTGAGGATGGTGTGGTTAAAGGCGTGCTCATGCAGCTCAATGAAGATGGCACTGTCAACACCAACGAAGGTGCTATCCAGGTCAACGATGGCATCGTATTCCCCCTTTACTTCAAGGACAAAGAGGAGACCGCCAAGTTTGCATGCAAGAAGCCCGGTGACAAGGTTGTGTTCAACCCCTGGAAAGCAGCAGGTGGCGATGCAGGCGAACTCGCCTCTATGCTCCATGTCGACAAGGCTATAGCCGGCGACATCAAGAGCGACTTCGAAATGACAATCTCTGAAATCATTGTGGCTGTCCCTGCAGAACTCAACGACGAATACTTCACCATGGTGTTCGGCGAAGGCAAGGTGCATAACGAAGAGGAATATCGCGCAGCTATCAAGGATATGATTGCCAACGAACTTGCTCAGAACAGCCACATGCTTTTCCGCAACCAGTTTGACACCAAAATGATGGAAAAATACGGCGATATGCCTATCCCCGCCGAGACCATCAAGAAACTCTTCTTTGCTGATGCTGAGAACGCCGACGAGGCTTTCAACGCCCAGGAGAAAGGTATCAAGCATGAGGTGATCGAAAACAATCTCCTCCGTGCCCTTGACATCAAGGTTGCTGACGACGAGATCCTCGACATGGCCAAGTATCTTACAGGTCGCCAGTTTGCTCAATATGGAATGGCCGGAATCGACGACGAGATCATCACCCGCTACGCAAAAGAGCAACTTCAGAAGCCTGAGATCCGCCAGCAGTTAGTGCAGCAGGTACTCACCTCCAAGCTCTACGACACCATCGAAAAGACTGTCACCCTCGACAAGAAGACCGTTTCCCTCGACGAATTCAAGAAAATCGCCCAGGAAGCCTAATGTTCCTGATTTACCATAAGTGATTTAGAGCCTGTCCCATAATATATGTTAACGCTGAGGCGGTCAGCCATTGAGCA